>NZ_JBLVPI010000010.1:0-161599 GCF_048284325.1 Flavobacterium esculini
AGGTTTGTAATTTCGTTCATGAACAGCTATTCGATTGTATTTATAATAGATCTCCACGGTTGATTTGGTGTACAAGAGTTTCGCTTTTTTCTTTACATACTGATATGGAACACTGTAATAGTTTTTGTCTTGACTTAATTGAACATGCCCATTTTGCATTACCGTTGCAAAGGATTGGTATTTGATTTCAAAGCGTTCTTGTGGTAGTGGGCGCAGTTGTTGTTTCTCATCTTCTAAAAACAACTCTTTTCGAGAGTAAGGGCGTCCTGTGAGTTTTCGATTATTATGAGTATCCAATAAATCCCATATCTGCTGGTTCAATTCTTCCAAACTAAAGAATTTAGCTTCTTTTAGAGTCACATAAATCCTTCTGTATAATATCTTAACAGCTCCTTCAACTAATGACTTATCTCTTGGTTTATAAGCCCTGGCAGGCAAGATTGTAGTTTCGTAATGTTCTGCTAAATCAGCCAAAGTTTCATTAATTGTTGGCTCAAAACGACTGCTTTTTATTACTGCAGATTTTAAATTATCCGGGACAATTGCCGCAGGAGTGCCTTCAAAAAAGCGCATAGCATTTTCTACCGAAGTAACAAAATCCTCCTTCTGTTGGCTCGTGGAAGCTTCAGCATAAGTGTATTGACTGGCTCCCAATATGGCCACAAAAAATTGTACTTCTTTGATTTCTCCAGTGTCATTATCAATAATGGAGAGCGTTTTTCCGGCATAATCCACATACATTTTATCACCGGCTTTGTGATTCATATGCATTACTGGATTGACACGTTTACTCCATTCTTTGTAATGATGAGCAAATTGCGAACTCCTGTAACCATCAGGGTTTATGCCAACATATTGTTCCCACATATGTTGTACGGTAACGCCAACTTTTTTTAGTTCACGTTCCATTTTAGGAAAAAAATTATGGAGGGTCTGCAATTTGGGACTAATTGATTCCACAGTAGTCTGTGAAAACAAAAGTTCTAGTTCAGCATCTGTTTTTTTATCAATTAATTCAAAGCTTAATCCGAGGACTTCAAATAAAGAAATATACTTCTTTACCGTATTCCTGGATAGGGATAAGTAGCTACTTATAAATAACTTACTCTTTCCATCACAATAGAATTTAATTACTTTTCTAATTTTACTCATGTCTGTTATTTTGTTTGCCATAATCCGTATTTTTTTAACGAATGTATGGTTCTAACAACATGAAAAAATCAGTAGTTTTTAATAATCAATTTACCCCGAAATTAGGTGGTCAATTTGAACTGGAAAGTGGTGGTCAGTTTGCTCTGGAACTGGTGGTCAATTTACACTGGAAAGTGGTGGTCAATTTGACCGGTTTTTCCACCCTGTGGAGTGATATGATTTTCAGATTCTAAATTATTGGAATTTGTAAAAATTTGAACTTTATACGTCTTTTTTCTTTAGACAGCGTCCTCTCGGTTCATCACCCTCATGAAGCACAATTTCGGAATGTAAGAACTGTGCAGCCTCGGCTGAATCTTTCACTTTTGAAGCACTGCGTTCTAACATTTCTGATTCAAACTCAGTTAATACACTTTTCCTCACTCCAGCTTTTCTCCATTGAGATGCAGCTCTACATCCTCTTGAGATACCCCGAGCCAGTGTTAGTGCATCCAGTAGCGCTTGATTCGCCCCCTGTCCTTTGAATGGACTCATGGGGTGAGCCGCATCACCAATCAGAGTCACTTGCCCCCCTTTCTCCAATAATTCTGAACTGAGTAATTCCCGGTCATACACGGGATATCCAGAAATCTGAGCTTCCAGGGTTGCCATTAAAATCTGAGGAATGGGATCGTGCCACTGAGTTCTACGACACGCTTCTTCTTTAAGTGCCTGATTTCCTTTAGCACTTAACTCCTGAGCCTCTTCTTCCATCATGGGGAAACTTAGCTGCCACATCACCGAGTCTGACGTATAAGGCATCACATAGATTCGCTCATTTCCATTGGCGGTTTGAAATACAGTGGCTGAGTCTAATAAAGAGCTATTAAAACCTTCGAGAGCCCCCAAAGGACAAATACCCAATATCACAATACAACCGAGGTAACGTAAAGGGGCAACATCCTCACCAATCAGCAATCTCCGCACCGAACTGCGAATACCATCCGCTCCAACCACGAGATCTGCTTTGTAGCGCCGAATCTCACCGTTCACTTGAAAGTTTAGATCAACACCTTCATCATTACATTCCTTAAAATGGACTAACTGGTGCCCCCACTGTACTGCATCATGTCCGCCCAGTTGCTCAAGTAGCGCTAAGCGTAAAGATTGCCGTGCGATATGCACATTGGTACGTTTTGGAGACGTTTTCGCATCTGACTGTATCCACTTTCTGATGCCCCATTCACCGATTACTTTTCCTTCTGTAGTATGAACCACATGCCTTGTTGAAATCACCCCTTCTTCTAACGAGAAAACACCCAATCCCTCGATTGCTTTACTAGCTTGTTGCAAAGTGAGCCCGTAACCCTGAGACCGGGCTTCAAAGTTATTATCGCGTTCAAAAAGAGTAAAGGGAATCCCGCGGTGTAAACAAGCTACAGCTAGAGCCACACCGCCTATACCTCCACCAATGATAGCAACGTGTGGGTAGTTTTCTTTATTCGCTATAGGAGGATGGGCAGAAGGAAGCAATCCGGATCCAGAACATTTCAGGCAAGAATGGAGGTGTCCTTTAGGAAAAATCGGAGCCGTTCCTTCGCCGTTCGTTTTTTTAAAATGATCTAATGCTCTCTGGTAGTGGAGTCTAGACTTGTTGGTGAGCCCTCGACTTTTTTTGCCTCGTCCTTGACATTCGGGACAAATAGTCCAGCTTACTCCTTCATTTTCCACTTTTTTCACTTCCTGTTTATTTAACTTGATTTCGACCCTTCTCTATAAGAAAAACTTAGCCAATACAATTGATGCAGGGCTTAATATAAAGTAATGATTATGACTTTCATTACTTCAATATAATTTAACAGTAGAAATTTATATTTTTCAACATTTTACTGCTTCTAACAGTTGCGCAAATTTAGGATAAAAGATTAGCAGTACAAAACTGCTTTTTCAAATTGAAACAGAAAGGATTTTTTAGCGCTATTTTTATTGAAACTTTATTCAAATCCTGCAAAAAATGGTTCGTAAACAGGTTCGTAAGGCCCACAAAAAAATCCATTAGAAATAATGGAGTTTTATATGGCTGTACTGTATGGAATTTATAGTTTAAATTGAATCTCTATCAATAAAATTGAATGGATTTTTTACTTTACCTATTTCTTTATTTAGAATCATCCTTGCTGCAGTTTCCCCCATCATTTTAAAATCCGTTGAAATCACCGTTATTCCCAACAGCTCTTTTAAAGCAGTATCATTATAAGAAATAACCCCTATATCCTTCCCTAATCGAAATTCATAATCTCTAATTTGTTTTATCAAACTAACCAAGTCAGATTCTTCAATTACTATAAATAAATCGCCTTTTATTAAAACCATGTCATCGCATATTTCATCCAGGATTTCAAAACAGATATTATATTCGATACAAAATTTCTTAAATCCATTTAAAATCCTTCTAGGGTATGGATAAACAGCCTTCTCTGGATAAATCAGTATTAATTTATCATACTTAGCAATTTTAGGAAGACCCTCTTTTAAAGCATTGTAAATATCATTTTCAAAATCTTGGTAAATTTCAACGATCCCATCTTCTATCAAAGGATTTTTTTCATCTAAAATAATAAGCTTTTCCTTTGGTATTTCTTTTATAAGTTTCAATGCTTTATCAGTAAGACTCACATGTTTTAAATCTTTTGTTTTAAAATGTGGCATTATGACATACTTGTCATATGCAAACTTATTTTTATCTAATAAATTTAAAAATAAGGTCTCGTCAAAATGATATACATGAAGATCTACTTGAGAATTTCCTCCTATATTATCAATAAAAGAATTAAAAACACTCATCTTATAGGAACTTAATTTATTAATCAGAAACAAAATATTTATTTTAGAAATTAATTTTGTTCTGGTAACATAATAGCCTTTACCCATGATTGGAGAAATTACATTTCTCTCTTTTAAAATATTATAGGCTTTCTCCACCGTATCCCTTGACAGATTAAACCCCTCACTAAGCATATTAATTGATGGAATCTTCTGGTCCATTGAAAGTCTTCCAATGGATACATTATAAATAACAGAATCTACTATTTGCTTGTATTTAGGCATCCTGGAAGTTTCATCAATTTCAATATATTTAAATGTTTCCATTAGAATCGTTTTTGGTTTAAAAGAGCAAAAAAGCAATACCTTATTATTTATAGAAATGGTTATTTATTGAGCAAAACCGTTTAGTGTTTAATTGAATTACTGACAGCCGTTGGGACAGTCGCTTTTTGACCAATTATAACATCATTCATTGTTACATTTTCCGAGTTCAGGATTGTCAGTCCGTTTTTTGCCGATTTAACTTCGATAGTATCCAAATATACGTTTCGCACTTTCTTTTGTGGATATCCCTGAATAATAATCGCAGTTTCTCTTGCTTTTGCACAGTTAATATTGGACAAGAAAATATCTGAAACATCCGATGGAAAACCACCACTGCCTTCGCCCATATAATTTGCCGTGATGTAAATACAATCTTCAACCTCATCCAATTGAATATTTCTGGCATAAATGTTCTTAATAAATCCTCCTCTATCGGCATTAGTTTTTAAATAGATTCCTCTTTTTAAAAACCCGCTTGTCTTGCAGTTATCAATAAAGATGTTTTTGACACCAGCCGACATTTCACTGCCAATGACAACTCCATGCAATCCTTTGAAATTACAATTGCGAATCACTATATTTTCACTTGGGGTTGTACTATTGGCTCTGCCTTCATCGTCTCTACCTGCTTTTATTGCTATATTATCATCCGCATTATCAAAATCAATATTCTCAATTAAAACATCTTTGGCATATTCTGGGTCTATTCCGTCATTGTTTGCATTAAATGCTTTATATTTTAAACCTCTGACGGTAATGCTTTCTGATTTTAATAAATGAAGACACCAGAATGGAGAATCTTCAATTTTTACATTTTCGACTAAAATATTTTTGCAATTAAAAAACTGAATCAGTTGTGGTCTTAGAAAATGTCCAGCACCAAATTTTCTATCCTTTAAAGGCATATTGCTATGATTCATTTCTCGGCTTAGTTTTTTATCCTCCCCTTCTTTTGATTTATAACTATTCCAAATTTTACTTCCTTCTCCATCAATAATTCCTTCACCAGATATAGCGATATTAGTGCAACCATAAGCATAAATAAGAGGACTGTAATTATAAACCATAGTTCCTTCCCAACTCGTAAGCACCATTGGCAAATAATGTTTAGGATTCTCACTAAAGCGAATTTTAGCCCCTTTTTCAATTAATAATTTTACATTACTTACAAAGTGAATGGGGCCATTTAGCGTGTAAACACCTTTAGAAACAATGATTGTACCTCCATTGTTTTTTTTACAAAGTGCCATGGCTTTATCAAATGCGGGTTTGGCATCGCTAATGGAATCCCCTTTTGCACCTAGTCGTGTTACTTCAATCTTAAACGAAGGAATTTGAGGTAATTGAATACGTTTGACAATGGAATCAACTGTGCGAGATGGAAAATTACTGTTTTGGGCAAAACAATTTAAAGAGAGCAGCAAGAAAACAAGAAGTTTACATTTCATGATTTTAAGTTTTGATGTTGAATAGAGAAATAACTTTGTTTTAGGATTTATTTTGACTTTTAAAATGCGTTTCTTTATTTTTTCAGAAAAGTCCAATCTTTAAATATTTTTTCAATTGTATAGTCTGATTGAAATTGTTGGGCTGTTAGAACATGTGACCAAGGCACTCTGGCTTGTAAATCAGCGCCCACTCCTGTACATTGATATTCGGCATAGAATATTGTTGCCTCCGCTTCTTGTCTGCCCCAATTATGCCATCCTGCAGATTTAATCTGCTTGCCAATTTTACATTTAATAAAAACTGTTCTGGCATGATTTTCCCATGGTCTTCCTAAATAAAAAGAGCGGTTTGAAGCATTGCTTGTTAATTTACAATTCAGAAACACAAAACCATACGAATTAGCCTTAGGAGTATTCGCCGCTGTAATATAAGACCCTCCTACTTTTGCAAAAATTTCACAATTATCAAATACAACTGTTGACGCTCCAAAAATAAAATCTGTCGTCCCTTCTATATAGCAATTTTTATAATATTGCCTGCTCCTATTGCCATGACAATAAAGTGTATCCTGAAACCCCAGGAATTTGCAGTTATTAAAAACCGCTTTGTCACCGTCAATTCTTACCGCAACAGCCTGACCCACGGGACCGGAAGAATTTTCAAATGTGATATTTTCAGCTTTAAAATTATCTCCATCAACAGCAAAACTATAAGACCCTGAAGTTCCTATATTTTGCCCCTTTTCATTTTTTTTAGAAGCATAATCATCATAAGTAAGAATCGTTTTATTTTTATTCTCCCCTATTAATGTGATGTTTATTTTATTTTTTGGCAGAATCAATTTTTCTTTATAAACCCCATTTTTAATGAAAATTATGGTCTCTTTGTCATTTAGAAAAGACACCGCATTTATGGCTTCTTGAACCGTTACAAAATCTCCTGTTCCTTTAACATCAACCACTATATCATATAAGTTACCTCCTTTATTTTCAGCTTTACTGGGATTCCCCCCAGCAGAACAGTTAAAAAAAAACAGCGAAATAATACCGATATATGCGTTTATCATTTTCTTTTTTTAAGATTATCCTTTTGAATATTATCTATTTTTTAATTGCTTTTTTTAGTGTTGCAACTAAAGGACCGTCCATTACTCTAATTTGATTGACAACCAATTGTGCAACTTCAGTGGCTCCTTTTACACAAAGATGGGTATTGTCTTCCTTTCCTTCCGGATAATAAGGAATTTCCCCCGCTTTATAATGCAAATGCAATTTTTTTGATTTTTCAGGTCCGTAAGACATTTCCAATAATTCCGTATAATATTCTAAATCAATAAATGGCACCTTGTATTCTTGAGCAACTAAACGAGTTTCTAAAGGATATTCACCATGCGTTGCGATCAAGACTCCATTTTCATTAAAATTTCTTCTCACTATGGAAGAGAATAATATGGGAATAGCTCCTTTTTCCCTACTTTCATTCACAAAACGGATTAAGTTATGTCGATAACTTGTATGTGGATTGGTATACCGCGTTGAATCAGCAAATTTCTCATCATTATGCCCAAATTGAATAAAAACATAATCGCCTGGTTTCAATGCTTTATAAACGGAATCCCAACGTTTCTCATTAATAAAACTACGACTGCTTCTGCCATTTACCGCTCTGTTATCTACCGTTATATTATCATTGAAAAAAGAAGATAACATTTGTCCCCAACCGCGTTCCGGATTTACTTCCGGCTTCTTTTTAGTAGCCATTGTAGAATCACCTATGCCATAAATAGTTGTTTTTTGAGCCAAACAGTTTAGTGAAATTAGCAGCAATATAATGATTCGGTATTTCATGATTTTAGTTTTTAAAGTGGATTTAAAATTGCTTATTTGTTACTTTACTTTTAGACCATTCTTTTATTTTGTTAGCAAAATCCAATCCCATGATATTTTGGATGGTGTATTTCTCGGCTTCTGTCTTTTTTAATTGATACGACCATGAAACTCTTTTTTCAGGATGACTTCCTTCTCCCGTGCAATTATATTCAGCATAAAAAGAAGTTTTTGCTGCTTCAGGTTTGGACCAATCATTCCACCCCTCAGGCTTTATGTGTTTTCCCATTTCGCAATTAATAAAAACCGTTTTTGCATAAATGCGCCATGGCCTGCCTAAATACACTTCGGTTGCCTTTTCATCGGCGGTTAGTTTGCAATTTTTAAATACAAAACCATATTGAACTCCTTCAGCAGTAGATGCTGCCGTTATATACGAATCTTTTAAACTATGAAGGATGCAGTTTTCAAATAATAGGGTGGCTTGACCAAAGATAAAATCGACAGTTCCCTCAATATAACAATCCTTCAAATACTGTTTGTTGTTAGTTCCAGTGGCATACAAAGTATCCTGATTGCCCAGAATAGTGCAATTCCAAATCAAAACACTATTGGCATTTAGTGCCAAAGCCACGGCTTGCCCTACTTGTCCTGATGAATTTTTTATGGTTAAATTTTGAGCTATAAAATCGGCCCCTTCCACTAAAACCGTGTAAGTATAAAAAGTACTATTTCTACCTAAATTTATCTTGCCAAAATAATCTCCATATGTAATAATAGTGTTCTCTTTACTTTCTCCAATTAATGAAATATTGGGATTCCATTCGTGAATTTTTACTTTCTCGTTATAGATTCCATTTTTTACAGTAATAGTAACCCGTCGATAAGGAAATGCGGGTGAATTATTTATCGCATCTTGAATACTTATATAGTCACCACTCCCGTCTTGAGCAACCGTAATATTAAATTCGTCTTTTGGAACTTTATTCTGTTTTATGTCTGTTTTGGTCTGTCCAGTCAAATGTCTTTCTTTCCACTTTTCATATTTTACCAGAACCTCTTTTGGCTCATTTGTGTACCAGGAATATCCATTTCTGCGTTCCGCTCCAATCTCAGCTAACAACCCTTTTTTCAGACCATCCCGATCACAGAAAAATGGACTATTGTTATCCAGTTCCATAAAACGAGCCCATATATCAGGAGCATTCGCATCTGAAACCATTTTTTTGTCGTTTATTTTACCTTTTTCATCATAAAAACGCTCTTCTCTTAGCCCTTTTATTTTTGCTTTATCAAACCATGCTACAGCAAAATTTACTGCATTTATTATTTCCTTTGATGGATTTTCAATTGACATTAACAGCAATACAATTTGTGCCGATTCTTTTCCGCTTAAAGAGGGTAATTCATAAGCACGTGCTTTTACCGGAGCCAACGTATACTCATCGTGTTGTGCGCACCAGCCTGTTAAAACCCCATTCTGTTTGTATTGTGTTTTTACAATACAATCAATCCCTTTATCAAATGCTTTTTGGGCTCTTTTAACGGTTTCTTCAGATGGTTTTATCGAAAAATAATCTGTTTTATCAACAATTTCTTTTAACACATTCAGGATATTCACCATCGAGTCATCATTATACGTAATGTGTGTGTAATATCCTTTTTTTAACGGGTAAAACTGAGGCCATCCCCCATTTTCATATTGCGCTTCTAATAAATAATCAAGCCCTGAAAGGAAAGCCTTTTTATATCTTTCATCTGGCACTTGTCTATAGATTTTAGATAAAAACAACATTTCTTGTGTTGTTGCTTTATTGTCGGTTGTTACTTCCTTTGTGTCGGATTTAAGGGCAATTAATTTTTGCTTTTCTTCCTCGCTTAAATGAATTTGCATCGTAATGTTTTTGGGCCAACCTCCAATATTACGTTGGTACAACAATACATTTTCGGCTACATCTTTTGCATTTTGGGTTGCAAACCAAGAATTATCAGGATTGTTAATTACACTACTCCATTTTATATTAAATAGTTGTTGTGAATGAGTATTTGTAATTACCATAAGTGTAAAAACAAACGTTTTGATAATTTTTAACTTTCCCATAATATAGCTTTTACTTTGTTATTCTGAACCAATCAATACGAACACTTCCTGCGTCATTTATCATTCCGTTTCGAAGTGCTAAAAAACCTAATTTTGCACCAATCCATTTGCCTTCTTTTGCAATAAAATCCGTTCCTATGGCTGTGTATTTTTCACCATCTTCACTATAAAAGAAATTACAAATACCACCCGCTTTTACTTTTACCTGCAGATAAAACAGGTTGCTTTTTAATTTAATAGCTTCACTTTCTGTCTCTACTCCTTTTTTATCGGCATTTTCACAGATTACTTGTGATATAGAGAGTTGTCCTGCTGATTGTTTTACTTTCAAATAACTGTAGTCAAGTCCCATGATCAACAAACCAGTTTGCTCTCCATCAAAACGGGCATTGAAAGTCATTTTGGTCGTAGCTGTAAATTCTTCGGCAGGAAATTTTTGCAATAACAAATTCCCTACATCAAATAAATTTGTGGCTTCTTTTGGCATTGGACGACAATACATCGTGTAATATCCCATCGCTGAAGGAAGTCCCCAATACACCTGTTGATTTGCATGCCACTGCCATTGCAAACCTAACTTAGAAGTATTAAACTCATCTGAATCATTTGGAGTTAAAATAGGATACGTTTTTCCAACATTGGGTTTTTTATGGATTAACACCGGCTCACCAGTACCATCCCCATCTTTGTCAACACCTATTACCGGCCAATTGTTGACCCATTTCATAGGTTGCAAATGAACAATTCTACCGTAAGCACCTTTATCCTGAAAATGAAAAAACCAATCTTCGCCAGTTTGAGTTTGTACCCAAGCACCCTGATGTGGGCCATTAATATTTGTTTTTCCTTGGTCCATCACTTTTCTCTTTTCGTATGGTCCCCAAATATTTTTCGATCTCAATACCGTTTGCCATCCGGTAGGTACACCTCCTGCAGGCGCAAAAACATAATAATAGCCATTATGTTTGTATAATTTTGGCCCTTCAATTGTTGATTCGCCATCATGTCCGTCAATAATTATAACGTCATCATCATTTGCAACAGTTCCTTCAGTATTTAAAGTGCAAATTGCCAAAAGGCTTTTAATTCCTGCTCTGCTTCCTGCAAAAGCAAAAGCAAGATATACTTTACCATCATCATCCCATAAAGGTGTAGGATCAATCAAACCCTTGCCTTCTTTTACCAAAATTGGTTTGGACCAAACGGCTTTTGGGTCTTTTGTCTTGATCATGTAAATTCCATAATCAGGATCTGGATAATAAATATATAATTCCCCATTATGGTATCTGATACAGGGTGCCCATACCCCATTCCCATGCTGTGGTTTGTCAAAGACATCAAAAGGAGGCTGTTTTGGAAGTGCATAATTGACCAATTCCCAATTTACCATATCTTTAGAATGTAGAATAGGCAAGCCAGGAACACAATTGAAAGAAGAGGATGTCATGTAATAATCAGCTCCAACCCTAACAACATCCGGATCAGAATAATCAGCATGCAAAATTGGATTTTTATAGGTTCCATCTCCATTATCAGCTGCCCATACTAATGAATTACTATTCATTCTTTTTGCTTGCCCAAAAATCAGTTGATTAGGACTAAACAGTAAAACACAGGTAATAATCAGAATAAATCTCATAGGAAAGAAATTAGGATTAACTGTTTCATTGTTTTAAAATGAAACAGTTGTAGTATGCTTTAAACTCAATTGGTTAAGTCTATTTTATTTATTCAACTCTAATGCGGCTAATATAAACGGTCCTGTAGCTTTAGGATCATTATCCTTTTTTCTCTCATTTATATAATATTCATACGATCCGTCTCGGTACGGACTTCCGCCAAGACCTGCAACTGCACAGGCTTGTGTTATGGTAACTTCTCCCTTGGAATCCACTTTTATCAATTGTCTGGTCAAACCATCAAAAGCTTTAGTGGCAACTGTTTTAAATTTTTTTGGCAAATATCCTTTGTTTACACCTTTTGCCAAGGCATAAGCAAACATGGAAGTTCCTGATGATTCCAAATAGTTTCCTGCTTTGTCTCCCTTATCAGTTACTTGGTACCACAAACCTGATTTATCTTGGAATTTTACTAAAGCATTCGCAACATTATTCAAATACCCAACCAATTCTTTTTGTTTTGGATGATTCTTTGGGAAGTAATCCAAAGCATCTACTAAAGCCATTGCGTACCACCCGATTGATCTAGACCAAAAATTAGGTGAATTTCCTGTTTCTTTATTTGCCCAAGGCATTTGCTTACTCTCGTCCCAAGCATGGTACAACAATCCTGTTTTTTTATCAGTGGCATGCAATTGTATTAATTCAAATTGTTTTGCAACGTCATCTAATTTTGCTCCTTTTTCAAAAGTAGCAGTATATTCTGCATAGAATGGTTCACCCATATACAACCCATCTAACCACATTTGATTTGGATATATTTTTTTATGCCAAAATCCACCACTGGCAGTTCTAGGTTGCTCTGCAAGTTGCTTTCTTAAAGTTTGCATTGCAATTAAGTAGCGGTTGTCTTTAGTGGTAGCGTACAAATTAAATAATAATCGTCCAGCAACAATCATATCAATATTGTAAGCTTCCATTTTATAGGTATTAATGGTTCCATCTTTATCAACCAAGACATCGACGTAGCTTTTGATATAGTCGTAATACTTACTATTGCCCTTTTCTTTATAGAGTTGTTCAAATGAGGTGAGCACTAAACCATGCACATAATCCCAATGCGGTGCTTTAGCATCATCAATCATATAAGATTGCTGATGGCGTTTCATAATAGAAAGAGCCATACGCTCTGACCATTTTAAATTAGTTGAAATAGGCAGTTCATTCTTAGTATCGCCTGATTTTGTATCCGTTTGAGAAATGGTTTTACAACTCACAAATAACAATGTAAGAATGATGCTCAACGTTGTAAAACAATTAGTTTTAAGACTATTTTTCATTTAAAATATGTTTTATTGTTAGAATTATTTTTCAAAAATGACTTTTATTTATCAAGTTCAATTGCAGCTAAAAGGAATGAGCCTAAACCATGAGAATTGTCCACTTTTATCTTCTCGCTGATATAATATTCATAAGAACCATCTCTATAAGGATTTCCTCCAAGTCCTGCACTTGCACAAACTTGAGTAATATGTATTTCCCCATCAGCATCAACTTTTATGAGTTTTTTTGTCAATCCATTAAAAGCTTTATTGGCTACGCCTTTAAATTTTGAAGGTAAATAGCCTTTGTTTACCCCTTTTGCCAAAGCATAAGTAAGCATAGACGAACCTGACGCTTCTAAATAATTTCCTTTTTTAGTTGCCAAATTTGGAACCTGATACCACAATCCTGACTTATCCTGAAACTTGCTTGCCGCTAGTGCAAACTCATTTAAGTACCTTACTAATTCTTTATGTTTTGGATGCTCTTTTGGAAAGTAATCCAACACATCAACTAATGCCATTGCATACCAGCCAAGCGCTCTTAACCAAATATGAGGTGCCGTTCCTGTTTCATTATTTGCCCAAGCCATTTGCTTACTTTCATCCCAAGCATGAAAAAATAAGCCTGTTTTTTTATCAAATGTACGATCGTGCAGCAATTCAAACTGATGCGCAACATCATTCAATTTCTCCCCTTTTTCAAACGCAACAGTATATCTTGCATAAAATGGCTCTCCCATATACAAGCCGTCTAACCACATTTGGTTTGGGTAGATTTTTTTATGCCAAAAACCACCGGATGGAGTTCTAGGATGATCGTCAAATTGTCTTCTCAGTGTTTTTAATGCTGTTAAATACTTCTGATTTTGTGTTTTATTATACAGATTAAAAAGTATTTTCCCTGCATTAATAAAATCAATATTATGATCTTGGGGGTTAAAATCTTGAAAAGATCCGTTACTATCAATCAATTCATCGGCATATTCTTTGATATAATCGAAATATTTTGGATTTTTGGTTTTAGTGTATAATTTTTCATAACCAGTCAAAATCATGCCAATTTTATAATCCCATTTTGGCTTTTCATGATTATCAATCTGCCATGCTTTAGGATGGCGTTTCATTATTGACAATGCCATTCGCTCTGACCATTTTAATGTAACTGGAATTGCCATTTCTTTTTTTGGCGCAAGAGTTTTCACTTGCTCTTGTGCACTAGTTTTACAACTCACAAAGACCAATCCTACCAGTAAGATACACGATAAAAATCCGTTTCTAAAAAACAATGATGAATCCTCCCGAAACTGGAGGAAAGTTTCAGGTCTCAGTTTGCTGTTTCCAATTAAAATTAGTCGCTGTAAGCTAGGATAATTAATTAAAAACAGATTTTTATCGCGTATCCAATTTAGTAATTGTCTCATTTTATTAGTGTCGCTTTCCATTTAAATTATATTTTACTCTTATCATTCAATACTGCCAATTTTTGATCTAAATAAGATAAAAAGGCTTCTTTAGTTTTAATTCCATTTGGTTCTTGTTCCCAAGCCCCTAAGAAATAAAACGAAGTCGGTTTTGTTGTAGGTTTAAAAACTAAAAGATAATCAAATTCCGCATCAACTAAATTTTCTATAGAATTGGTTTGATAAAAAATTGCCATTCCTAATTTATCGGGCACCAAAGATTGGGCTCCATAAGTCGCCAAGTAAGCCCATTTTTTGTTTTTACTTACTTTTTTAAATAATTCAGTGTTTTTTTGTTTTACGATTCCCGTACAAATTCCTGCTATTTCTTTTGATGGATGAATGGTATGTTTGGTGTAGCGCTGGTCAGGATTAATGGTTAATTCGGATGTGAAATCAATTTTATCCGAAGCTGTTTTCCAACCATAATACTGCACCTTAACACTAGAACTATTTGGTTTATTTTTTACTTTGGCGATTGTGGAATCTACTGCATAAAAGTGTAATCTCTCTTTGTTAAGATACCTATCGATAGAACCTACTCCAATTCCTTTTCCTGCTTTTAGAATATCAGCACCCCAATCACTCATTTCATGATAGGAATCAAAATTATCCTGGCCCACATTTGGCAAAACAATTGCTTCGGTTTTTTTTCCAAAAATATCAATTGCATTTCTCCAATCGAGATACAAGCGATACCCTATTTTATTACTTTCCCAACCTGGCCCTTCATATCGAATATCGAAAGAATGATCGGTATGTTCCGGAGCAAGCTTTAAACGTTGAACATTTTTATAAGTACCACCAACATATTTACGCCCTTCCCATTTGCCTCCTTCTTTTACAGAAATTTCGGCATAAGTCTTAGCTGTTGTTGCCAATTGCTTCTCTTGTGGCTTACAGGAAAATTGACATATCAATAATGACGCGGCAATGCTTTTTATTATTTTCATTTTTATGTTGTATTAGAATTATTCGCTTATTGTAATAAAAAATTAAATTTCTTCATTATTAAAAAAAGGAGCTTGACAACCAATCAAGCCCCTAATAAAAAAACAAAAAAATTAAACCAAACTCATTTTATTATGTTAGTTGTGGATCTATTTTATTTTGGGCTCTCTACAAGCGTCCCATTAACATAAGTATCGATTAATTGGAGCCCTTCTACATTTTCAATAGAATAAGCCTTGCCAACCTTCTCAATCTTTACGTTTTTAAATACCACATTTTTAATAGGAGCTTCTTTATAGCCTTTGGCCAAAATACCATACTTCCCACCATCTTTTACCTTTATGTTTTCAAGAAATACATTGTGCACTCGAGGAATAAAATTTCCCGACTGACTTCCATATACATTATAAAACATATCTATTATCAACACAGACTCTTTCACTTGGCCAATGTCTAAATTTCTCACGTACACGTTTTCAATCAAACCCCCTCTTTTAGAATTTGATTTTATTCTGATTGCTCTATCTAAATTTGGGCTATCCATAACACAATTTTCTACAAAGACATTTCTTACACCCGCAGATATTTCACTCCCCATAACAACGCCTCCATGACCATCAATCATTTTGCAATTTTGAACAATTATATTTTCACTTGGAATAGCCACTCGTCTACCATCAGCATCTCTTCCAGACTTAATGGCGATGCAATCATCCCCTGTATTGAACGTACAATTTTTTATAATGACATTTTTAGAATATTCTGGATCGCAACCGTCATTATTAGGGCCATGACTTTCAACCGTAACCCCGTCTACAATAACATTGGTAGACTTCATGGGATGTATTACCCAAAATGGAGCATTAATAATTTTCACCTCTTTTAAAAGCATATTGGTACATTCAAAAAACTCTATAAAATTTGGTCTCAAATAATGTCCTTCTCCAAAAACTCGCTCGGAAACAGGAACTCCTTCTTCAGCCATAGCTACTAATCTCACTCTATTGGCAGGATCGCCTTGACTTGGCATTCCTTCTTTCCAACCATATCTTTTACTTCCGCACCACCACAACCATTTATCGTTGTTTGCCTGACCATTCAATATTCCTTTTCCGGTTATCGCTACATTAGTTTTCTTGTAAGCGTATATTAATGGCGAATAATTCATTAATTCTGTTCCTTCCCATGAGGTATGAACAATGGGATAATCCGCGGTATTAGTACTAAATAAGATTTCAGCACCTTCTTGTAAATGAAGATTTACATTATTTTCTAAATGTATAGGACCGGTTAGATACTTCCCAGACGGTACTAAAACTTTCCCTCCGCCATTTTCAGTACAAATTCGAATAGCTTTTTTAAATGCTTGCGTATTATCAAAAACACCTCCCGCTTGCGCTCCAAAATCAGTTATTACATATGTTTTATTACGAAAAGAAGGCTCCTTTACACCATCAATTATATGCCGCATCGTTTTCCATGGATTTTCACCCACAATAGATTGTTGCTGCTTTACTCCACAGGAAAGAAAAAATATTGAAAACAAAACAAGAAAGAAGTTGTTTCTTGTAAAAAAAAAATTTCTTACCATTTGATTTTATTAAATTTTTTAAATTAATCTTATTCTTTTATTGAAAAAAATCACGTCGTGCAATCGATTACACAAACGTAAATATTAATTTCCAATTAACCAAAATAAAATCAATTAAAATAGTATTCTTATAAAAAAAAACACTTATTAATACACTTATTATAAAATTATTGCTTTAAAACCACATTATTGCTATTAGTTCTTTATTAAAACAGCTACAAATTCGAGTAATTGTTAAAAATTTATGCAATCGATAACATTAAACAAAAACAGACATAAAAAAACATTAATTTTGCTAATCTTAACAAACATTAATTCATTGTGAATAAAAAAACAACAATTTACGACATTGCGAAAAAACTTGATACAACTGCCGCTACGGTATCTCGGGCTTTAAATAATAATCCTAAAATAAGTGCCAGCACTCGTAAACTAGTTTTAGAAACAGCGGCTCAAATGAATTACAAACAAAACAAGCTGGCCTTAGCCCTACAAAGTGGCAAAAGTGGTAATATCGGTGTCATTGTACCACGTATCGACAGTAATTTTTTTGCTTCTGTTATTAGAGGAATTGAAGATGAATTACAACCTGAAGGGTATCATGTTATTATATGTCAAACACATGAAAATGAGAAAAGGGAAATCGAAAATATAAACACATTATTAAATGCACAAGTGGATGGTATTTTAATGTCTGCTTCCAATGTTTCTAAAGAGAACAATTCCATTATCAAAAGAGTTATCGAAAAAAATGTACCATTGATCTTTTTTGACAGAAAGAAAAATATCGATGGTGTAAGTTCTGTTACAATAAACGATTTTGAAGGAGCGTATTTGGCCACTAAACACCTTATCGGAGAGGGATGTACTAAAATTGCACATTTAACAGGTGACCAATCTTTAGAAATTTACGAAAATCGAAATAACGGATACAAACAAGCCTTACTTGATAGTGGTTTCGAATACAATGAGGATTATATAATTCAAACAAAAAGTAGTGTTGAAGCAGGAAGACAGGCTGTAGAAAAATTATTAAAGTTAAAAAATCCGCCAAATGCCATATTCTCTTCGAGTGATTTTGCAGCTTTGGGAGCCATCCAGGAACTAAAAGAACAAGGGATAAGAATCCCAGAGGACTTTTGTGTTTTTGGTTTCGGTAACGAACCTTTTACAAAATTCATGGAACTTTCTATATCATCAGTCGATCAATCGCCTATGGAAATGGGTAAGATGGCAGCAAAAGTATTCTTGGAACAAATAAACAGTACCGAAAAATTTAAAATAGAAAAAAAGGTAGTGTTAAACCCAGAATTACACATTAGAAAATCATCCTTGAGACACGTTCTTTAAATGTCATAAAAAAAGTGTGAAGCTATAAACTTCACACTTTTTTTTATATTAAAAATTAATTCCTCTTTTACAAAGAAACCCCTCTTTTCCAAGGAATAAAATCATTCTGATTTAAAATAGCTGCTTTGGTTTTAATAGTACCACTTGCTACATTTATAATAAATTCCAGCATTTCATCTGCCATTTCATTAATTGATTTTTCACCTGTGATAATTCCACCAGTGTCAATATCGATAATATCAGACATTTTTTGTGCTAATTGAGTGTTAGAAGATATTTTTACAACTGGCGCAATTGGATTTCCTGTCGGAGTTCCTAAACCTGTTGTAAACAATACCATATTCGCTCCGGAACCTACCATTGCCGTTGTACATTCTACGTCATTTCCAGGGGTACATAACAATGTAAAACCTGGTTCATTGATATATTCTCCATAATCGTAAACACCTACAATAGGGGAAGTTCCTCCTTTTTTAGCAGCACCTGCCGATTTCATGGCATCAGTAATCAAACCGTCTTTAATGTTACCTGGTGATGGATTCATATCAAATCCAGAACCGGCATCAACCACGGTTTTTTCATACCATTGCATTAATTCCAAGAAACGTTTTCCGTCTTTGTCATCCACACAACGGTTTACCAATTCTTGTTCTACACCACATAATTCCGGAAATTCAGAAAGAATTGTTGTTCCTCCTAAAGCAACCAAGTTATCCGATAAAACACCTAATGTTGGATTAGCAGAAATTCCAGAGAATCCATCCGAACCACCACACTCTAAACCAATTCTTAATTTTGATAATGGAGTAGGAGTTCTTTTAATTTTATTCGCTTCTTTGATAGCTGCGAAAGAGTCTTTGACAACCGTATTCAACATATCTTCAATAGTTCCAATCTGTTGTTGGTCGTAAATCAAAACCGGTTTATCACTGTTTGGATTAATGGCTTTCATCGCATCTTGGAAAATAGATATTTGCAAGTTTTGACAACCTAAACTCAAAACAGTAGCACCAGCAACGTTTGGATTGTTTACGTATCCAGCCAAAAGTTTTGCCAAAGAGTGTGAATCCTGACGAATTCCACCACAACCACCTTGATGTTGGATGAATTTTACTTCAATATTTTCAAACAAATCTACTTCGTTTGATTTTGTAACAACATCTTCAGCCCCTTTTTCAGTATTTACTAAAGAACGTAGCAACAATTGGTAATCGTTTTCTTTAGGTTTAGTTAGTTCTTTTTCGAAAATTCCTTTTAAGATTTCGATGTTTCTGTTTTCACAAAAAACCAATGGGAAGAATAACCAAACATTCTCCGTTCCTACTTGTCCGTCTGTTCTTTGGTATCCGTCAAAAGTTCTGTCTTTCCATTTGTCAACATTAGGAACAGTCCAACCGATAGATTCCGTTTTAGCAATTACTTTTGCGCTTTCGTGTTTTACATTTTCAGTAGAAAGAAGCCCACCTTTTGCAATTGGCGCACTTGCTTTACCTACTAAAACACCATACATAATAATTTTTTCTCCTATTTCAAAAGGATACATTGCAATTTTATGTTTCATTTTCACATCGGTCTCGATAGTGATATCTTCTCCTTCAAAGTTGATAACTTCGCCAGCCACTAGATTAACTAATGCTACAGCGACATTATCTGAAGGGTTTACTTTAATTAATTTTTTTTGCATGATCATAATTATATACTAATTGACTTATTTTCATATTGTTTGTTAAAGTTAACAAACCCATTTTCAACTCCATTTTTTTCCATTTCATTCAAAGCTAACACTAAAGCTTCTGATAGCCCTTTAATTTTTGTTAAATCTTCACCCCAGAATTCGGTATTCGCTAAAATTTTAGTTACAACCAAATCTAAAGTTCCTAATTGCCAAGCATTTTTAAATGCTTCAACTATCTCCGGAGAATCTTTTACAGGCAATACTTCGTTATTCCAAGTTCCTTTGTAGAACTGAATTAAACAAGCTAATGAAAAAGTCAAATTCGTAGGCAATTTTTTATTCGCATTATAATATCCTAATAAACTTGGTAAAACTCTTACTTTGAATTTTGAGATAGAATTTAAAGCAATATCAGCCAGTGCATGTTTGATAAACGGATTTTTAAAACGGTCCATTACCTCTTCAGAATAGGCAATGATTTCATTTTTGTCCATATCAAGTGTTTCACTAATTTCACCAATAATGCTGTTGACGAATTTTCCGGTAAAATCTCCGTTAACGGTTTCCATAACTAATTTGTTACCGTGCAAAAGTGAAACTGGAACCATTGCTGTATGCGCACCGTTTAAAATACGAACTTTTATCATTTTAAAAGGTCGAATATCGTCAACAATTTTTACATTTAAATCTGTTTTATGAAAAGGCAACTTTTCTTTTAAAGCATCGCCGCCTTCAATAGCCCAAAGGAAGAATGGCTCGGCTGCAACAATTAAATTGTCTTGATAATTTAATTTGCTATTGTATTCTTCAATTTCAGCTCTTGGATATCCAGGTACAATTCTGTCAACCAAAGTACTGTGGTATGTACACGCGTCTGATGCCCAAGTTTTGAATGAAGCGTCTAATTCCCATAAATCGCAATATTGCAAAATAATTTTTTTCAGCGTTTCAGAGTTATAGTCAATCAATTCACAAGGAATAATCGTCAATCCTTTAGCAGCATCTCCTTTGAAATGTTTGAATCTTTCATATAATAAAACAGTCAGCTTTGCCGGAAATGAAACCGGTGGTTGCATATCCGGAGTATCACTTTCAATAAATTCAATTCCAGCTTCAGTGGTGTTTGAAACAATAAATTGAAGTTCATCTTCTTTGGCTAAAGCCAGATAATCTGCAAAATCAGTATATGGATTTATAGCTTTTACAATATTGGTAATCAACTCAATATCCTGTATTTTCTCCCCTTTTTTGATTCCATTCATAAACAAAGTGTAAAGACCATCTTGGTCATTAATCATGTTTACCATACCCTCTTTCAATGGCTGAACTATTGCAATTCCAGCATTAAAATCAACTTCTTTATTTAGTCTTTGAAAAGCATAATCAACGAAAGCTCTTAAGAAATTACCTTCCCCAAATTGTACTACCTTTATTGGGAACTTCTTTTCTAATCCTAAATTTTTTCTATTTAATTTTTCCATTTTATATTTAAATAATTCGGTTTATATTTATGTTTTTGAACAAGCTTTGAAGCGAATTGTTCTTTTATTTTTTTCTAACTTTAGCTATTATAGCAAGGGTTTCTTGTACTTTCAGCTTCAATCCGTCATAATCCTTATTAGCCAAAATTTCATTGGAAATAAGTTGGGAACCAATTCCCACACAGGTTACGCCAGCGTCAAACCAACCTTTTAAGTTGTCTTCCGAAGTTGAAACACCACCCGTAGGCATGATGCTGGTCCATGGACAAGGTCCTTTTATTGCTTTTATAAAATTGGGTCCGTAGATATCTCCTGGGAATAATTTTACAATCTCACAACCCAATTCTTCTGCTCGTGCAATTTCAGTAAGTGTACCACAGCCCGGAGACCACAATACTTTTCGACGGTTACATGCAATCGCAATATCTTCCCTTAAAACCGGAGTAACGATAAAGTTAGCCCCTAATTGCATATAAAGTGAAGCTGCTGCCGCATCCGTTATAGAACCAACTCCCAAGATCATTCCCGGTAATTCAGCTAATGCATATTTATTAAGCGCTCCAAAAATTTCAAAAGCAAAATCACCTCTACTGGTAAATTCCATCAGACGTGCTCCACCATCATAACAGGCTTTTACAATTTTTTTTCCTAGTTCAACATCGGTATGAAAAAACAAAGGAACCATTCCTGTTGCTGCCATTACACTTGCTACTTCTATTCTTGAATATTTTGCCATAATTTTTTATTTATCTTGAAACTAATCCGGCGGAATCACCATCTAGCATATTTTCAACTTCTTTTAAGGTAACTAAATTGTAATCTCCTGCTATTGTATGTTTTAAACAACAAGCTGCAACTGCAAAATCTAACGCTCTTTGATCGTTATTTGGATATTCTAACAAGCCGTAAATTAATCCACCCATAAAGGCATCTCCACTACCTACACGGTCTACAACAGGAGTCACTTCTTTTACGGCTGCATTATAAATGGTTTTACCGTCAAATAAAATACCTCCAATTCTTTGGTGAGAAGCACTTACAGAATAACGCAATGTAGTTGCCACTGTTTTCAAGTTTGGACATAATTCAAACAACTTTGTATACAAAGCCGGAAGTGTTTTTTCATCTTGATAATTCGGATTCACTTTAGCGATTCCTAACATAAAATAAGCCGTATCGATATCTCCTAAAATTACATTACTGTATTTCAATAACTCAGGCATCACCTCACTTGGTGTTTTACCATATTGCCATAATTTAGACCTGTAATTTAAATCGCATGAGATAGGAATCCCTAATTTATGCGCTATTTTCACTGCCTCTAGACAGGCTTCAGCAGCACTCTCCGATATGGCTGGCGTAATACCACTCCAATGAAACCAAGTAGCACCTTCTAATACTTTTTCCCAATCAATAGCACCTTTTTCAATGGTTGCCATAGCACTATGGGCACGGTCATAAACTACATTACTTCCTCTGGTCCCTGCACCTGTCTCCAGAAAATAGATTCCTAAACGTTCTCCTCCATAAATTACATTTTTGGATTCTACGTTCATTTTTCGCATTTCTTTTAATGCGCAAGTTCCAATTTCATTATTGGGAAGCCTTGTTACAAACTCTGCATTTACACCATAATTAGCTAAAGAAACAGCCACATTAAATTCACCTCCACCATAGGAAGCTGTAAATGTTTTTGCTTGCTCAAAACGCAAATGCCTTTCTGTTGAAAGACGTAACATTATTTCGCCAAAAGAGACTACTTTATTCATTATATATAAAATTAAATGTTTGTCTATTTCATAAAATCTTCTCTTATAGGACTAAAAACGTCTATAAGCATCCCTTCTTCCAAGCAAACAACGCCGTGTATTTTATCAGAAGGAATATAAAAGGAATCACCTTTTTTTAATATTCTGGTTTCATCTTCAATAGTTACTTCAAATTTACCGGCGGCAATATGAGTAACTTGAGTGTGATGATGATTATGCAAAGGACCAATTGCTCCTTTATCAAATTTAACATTGACCATCATAACCCGATCATCAAATCCTACTATTTGACGTTGCACACCTTCACCTACAACTTCCCAATCTGTTTCTTCTTCTTTAAAAAAAAGATTACTTTTTGCTATATGGGTCATAATTCAGATGAAATTTATAGTTATTTAACGCATTAAAATTTGAAATACTCTTTGGCATTGTTATAACTGATGTCCGAAACCATCTTACCTATCCACTCCATATCATTAGGAAGTTCGCCTCTTTTAATTTCATCTCCTAAAAGATTACAAAGAATACGTCTGAAATATTCATGTCTTGGAAAAGACAAGAAGCTTCTTGAATCCGTTAGCATTCCAATAAAACAACTAATCAATCCCATGTTAGAAAGTGCGTTCAATTGTTTAGTCATTCCGTCTTTCTGGTCTAAAAACCACCATCCAGAACCAAATTGTACTTTCCCTTTTACGCTTCCATCATTAAAATTTCCAATCATGGTAGCCATAACTTCATTATCAGCAGGGTTCAGATTGTAAATAATTGTTTTTGTCAATTTATCTTTACTGTCTAAAGCATTTAAAAAACCTGATAATTTTTGTGCCTGTGGATAATCTCCAATAGAATCCCATCCTGTATCAGGGCCTAAAATTCTATGCATACGTGCATTATTATTTCTTAGTGCCCCTAAATGAAACTGCTGAACCCATCCATATTGATGGTAGGTTTCACATAAAAACAATAAAATAGCACTTTGAAACTTTAAAGCTTCCTCATTACTAATTACTTGATTTTCTCTTTTCTTCTTGAATATAGAATTTACTTCACTTTCTGTAAAGTTTTCAAAATAGATTTGGTCCAACCCATGGTCACAAAGTTTGCATCCATTTTTATCAAAATATTCAATTCTGTTTAGTAACGCCGTACACAAATCAGCATAAGAACTAATAGAAACGCCGGCTACTTCACCTAAAGTATCTAAGTAAGCGTTATACCCATCATTTGAAATCAAAATAGCTTTATCTGGTCTAAAAGCGGTACTAACTTTAGTTTTAAAAGAACTTTTCACCAGTTGTTGGTGGTATTCTAATGTATCGATTGGATCTTCAGTAGTACATACAAATTCTGCATTTACTTTTCGAAGCAAATTCTGAGTGCTATATTCTGCCGAATTTATTTTGGCGGAAGCTTCAAGATATATTTTCTCAGCAGATTTTTCGTTTAATAAATCATAAATATCAAAATAACGCGCCAGTTCTAGATGCGTCCAATGGTACAATGGATTACGCATTGTATACGGAACCGTTTTTGCCCAATTCATGAATTTATCTTTATCCGAACCGTTTCCTGTGATAAATTGTTCATTTATTCCCAGAGTACGCATCGCACGCCACTTGTAATGATCTCCATTTATCCACACATTTGTAATATTGTCGAAAATGGTATCTTCGGCAATATGTTGTGGCGATAAGTGGTTGTGATAATCAATAATAGGCTGATTTTTAGAATAATTATGATATAATTCTTCCCCGTATTTATTTTCTAATAAAAAATTATCGTTTATAAACTTTGTGCTCATTATAATTTTCTTAAATATTAATTTTCATTTGAAGGTTTTCCGATGGTAGCTAAAATCCCACCATCAACATATACAATTTGTCCATTAACAAAATCACTGGCTTTTGATGCTAAAAAGACGGCTGTACCTGCTAAATCTTCAGGATTACCCCAACGTGCAGCTGGTGTTCTATTAATTATAAAATCATTAAACGGATGCCCGTCAACTCGAATAGGTTCCGTTTGCGTTGTTGCAAAATATCCTGGACCAATTCCATTTACTTGCACATTGTATTTTGCCCATTCTGTGGCTAAATTTCGGGTAAGCATTTTCAAACCTCCTTTTGCCGCAGCATAAGCAGAAACACTATTTCTTCCCAATTCACTCATCATAGAGCAAATATTAATTATTTTACCTTCTTTTCGCTCAATCATTTGCTTAGCAACTAATTGTGACATGATAAAAGGCCCCACTAAATCTACATCAATTACTTTTCTGAAATCGTTAACAGGCATTGTTATTGCCAATTCCCTTTTAATAATTCCAGCGTTGTTAACGAGTATATGAATATCTCCTAATTCTTTAGTAATTAATTCAATATTTTCTGCTGCCGCTTTTTCATCAGTCACATCAAATAAATATCCAGAAACAGTATATCCTTTGCTTTTATAATACTCCAGCGCTTCTTCCATTTTACTTGGAGTCGTCCCTGTAATTACAAGCTCTGCTCCAGCAATTGCTAATCCTTCAGCCATTGCCAAACCCAAACCATGAGTTCCTCCAGTTATGAGTGCTCTTTTTCCTTTTAAGTTAAATAAATTCATCGTCAATTATCTTAATTCGTTAGGTGGACAAATATCCATATCACTATAATCTAAATTCTCTCCAGCCATTCCCCATACAAAAGAATAATTTGAAGTCCCTGCACCAGAATGTATGGACCACTCCGGAGACAAAACCGCTTGGTGGTTTTGCATGAAAATATGTCTTGTGTTTTGAGGTTCTCCCATAAAATGGCAAATAGTCTGCGGCGCTTCTATATCAAAATAGAAATAAGCTTCCATACGTCTGTTGTGAGTGTGCGACGGCATTGTATTCCAAACATTACCCGGTAACAATTCCGTAATCCCCATTTGCAACTGACAGGTTTCAACGATACTATTTACTATTAGTTTGTTTAAAACTCTTCTATTGGCAGTTTTTTCTTCTCCCAATTGAATGATTTCGGCATCTTCTCTTCCAATTTTTTTATTTGGAAATTTTTTATGGGCCGGTGCCGAATTAATATAAAATAAAGGTTGCTCCCCGTTTGCTCCAGAAAAAATAACTTCCTTACAACCTTGGCCTACATATAAAGCTTCTTTTTTTTGTAAATCATATTGCACACCGTCAACAGTCACCGTTCCGCTTCCTCCTACATTTATAATTCCTAATTCTCTTCTGTCTAAAAAATTTTCAGATTTCAAATACGGAATCGTTTCTAATTTTAAACTTCCACCAACTGGCATCACACCACCAACAATATACCTATCATACATAGAATAAGTCAGTTGTATTTCATTTTCAACGAAAAGCTTTTCAATTAAAAATTGTTCTCTCAGTTCGTTTGTTCCATATTTATTTACGTCAGTTGGATTTGAGGCGTATCTAAAAGAAAAGTTTGTCATAATAAATAGTTTATGTAATCGATTGCACAAATATACTTTTTAATTGTATTAATTTATATATTTTTTATAAAAAAAATTGTTACAACTGTAAAAAAAACGACATAATTAGTGTCATTTGATAAAATTCAAAGGAAATTATTTACAATTATATGATAAAACCCAGCTTAATAAATAAGTTAAATTAAATATTCCTGATAATTTTGTCCATGATCCAACTGGTATGTAATCCTGATTGTCCACTGGAAGGGTGCTCCATATTTCCAAGCAAATGTTCCCGCATATTTTCAACGTGATAAAGCTGAACATTTTCTGGGTGTTTTATAACTAATTCCACTTGACTCTGTTTAGTAGTCATTCGAATTGGGTTTTCATCAAATACAGAAAACTCTATTTTGCCTTTACTGCCCATAATTTGAACATGGTCTTCCCGAATTCCGGAACCAAAATTCCAACTACCTGTCCCTGTAATTCCGGATTCATGAACCCAACAAGCAGTTACTGCATCATTTGCAGTATACAATCCCTGTTGATTAACAGTAAAACCAGATACATCTTTGATAGTACCCAACAAGTGCACGAATAAGTCTAAACCATGACTGGCTAAATCATCAAAATAGCCACTTTGTGCTACTTTAGAATCTGTTCTCCAATTGTAATTCCCTGACAAATCAACATCAGATGCCGGCGTGCTTAAATTCCAGCTAATGTATCTAACATCGCCTATCTCATTAGCATCAAGCCACTTTTTTACTTGATTGAACCTTGGCAATGAACGTCTGTAATAAGCCACAAATAAAGGAATATCCTTTTCCTTAAATGCGTTGTAAATTATCAGACTATCTTCATAAGTTGGCGCCATTGGTTTTTCAATACAGCATAATTTTCCGGCCTGAGCCACTTTAAGTCCATAAAATTTATGAGAATCAGGAGGAGTAGCGATATAAATTGCATCAATTTCAGGATCATTAATTAAACTATCCGCATCTGAATAGGATTTCTCAATCCCATGTCTTTTTGCATAATCCGCACTTTTAAGCGCATCCCGTCTCATTACAGCTGAAAGCTCAAACCCTTTAGTTTTTTGATACGCTGGCCCACTTTTTATTTCAGTGACATTACCACAACCAATTATACCCCAACGAATTATTTTTGATTTCAGATCTATATTCTCCATTCCTTTTTATTTAAAATTATCCTATTTCATAAAAAACAGGACCAACTAAACATTTAAATTTTATTTCTCTTGAACACAAAAAAAGGATAAAGCATTCGCTTTATCCTTTTTAAAAAAAATTTTATTTCTCTAAATTACCATTTACCAATCTCCAAATATTTAAGGGATTTCCATTTCTGAGTGCAATAGGCAATAGCATATCTGGATAATCTTGATAACATATTGGTCTGGCAAAACGCTTAATAGCATTTGTACCTACTGAAGTTGTTTGGGAAGCTGTAGTAGCAGGATATGGCCCTCCGTGCACCATGGAATGACAAACCTCAACACCCGTTGGATAGCCATTAATTAAAATCCTACCTACTTTTAATTCCAAGATATCAAATAATTCTCTGAATTCAACAAAATCAGCATCAGTTCCGTGGATTGTTGCCGTAAGATGTCCTTCAAGATTTCTGGCGGCATCCAGAATCTGTTCTTTTGTTTGTGCTTCTACAATTATGTTTGACGGACCAAAATTCTCTTCTGCCAGTTCCTGATTTTGAAAGAACGTTGCTATTGATGTTTTAAAAATCCTTGCTTCGGCACTATTTAGCGACTCCACTGATTTTCCAGTAGCAATTACTTCAATAGTATCAATTTCCAAAGTGCTTTTGATTTTTTTATCGTAGGCTGCATTAATTCCCGCCGTTAACATTGTTGAAGCAGGGACTTCATTTATTTTAGAAATTAAGTCCGCAATAAATTTATCGGCAGCATCCGATTGCTGAACAAATGTCAAGCCTGGGTTCGTACAAAATTGTCCAACCCCTTGCGTTATTGACCCAGCCATTCCTGCTGCAATCGCTTCTGCTTTTTCTTTAAGGATTCCCGGCAAAATAAAAACTGGATTTGTACTTCCCATTTCGGCAAAAACAGGGATAGGTTCTGATCTTGTGTTTGCAATATCAAATAATGCTTTTCCACCTTTAAATGAACCTGTAAATCCAACTGCTTTTATTCCTGAATGTTTCACTAAAGCCTCACCTACTTCATTAGTATTTCCTTGTACTAATGAGAAAACACCTTCCGGCATTCCGCAAGCGTTCATCGCTTTTTCTATAGCACCGGCAACCATCGCTGATGTTCCAGGATGTGCGGGATGCGCTTTTACAACAACAGGACAACCTGCTGCCAAAGCGGATACGGTATCTCCTCCTGCTACAGAAAATGCCAAAGGAAAATTACTCGCTCCAAATACTGCTACAGGACCCAAAGGCAATAACATATGTCGGATATCTGATTTAGGTAACGGAGCTCTGTCCGGAATAGCCGTATCAACACGAGCGTCTACCCAAGAACCTTCTCTTACAACGGAAGCAAATAAATTTAATTGACCAATAGTTCTTCCTCTTTCACCCTGTAATCTTGCCAATGGCAACGCAGTTTCCAAATGACATCTTTCTAAAAGAGCATCTCCAAGGTTTAAAATTTCTTCACCAATACGCACTAAGAAATTAGCGATACTGTCTTTATCTTTCTTTCTGTAAACATCAAAAGCTTTAACAGCTTTTTCTACCTCAGCATCAATCTGGCTTTCCGTTGAATTTATAAACTCTCCGTCCAATAATTCATTGTTGGTTGGATTTACTGCGTAGAATTTTCCAAGATTATTCATTTGTATTTTTTTATAGGATTTATTAACTTCTGCAAATAGCAGCGGTTAAAGAAAATTAGCTTTTTTAGAGACTTTATATTAATTCAGAAGTTCTTCTTCTTTATCAATAATTTTTTGAAGTTCCAATAATTCCTCCGCTGAAGGCATGATTAATGGCGCACGAACATCTCCCGCACTTTTGCCTATTAATTGACAACCTGCTTTAATCAAACTCACAGAATACCCTTGATTTTTACTTCTTAAGCGAATAAAAGGAACAAAAAATTCTTTTATTATTCGGTTGACTTTTTCAGTATCCCCCGCTCTAAGTGATTTATAAAAATGATTTGCCAATTTTGGAACAAAATTAAATACTGCTGAAGAATACGTATTTACCCCAATTGACAGATACGCTTCCGAAATAATTTCTGCGGTTGGTACGCCTCCAATATAAACTAAGCGGCTTCCTATTGATTTAATTGTAACATTTAATTCTTCTATGTTTCCGGTTCCGTCTTTCAAAGCAATAAAATTTGGACATAAATCTGCCAATTTTTTGATCTGTTCGCCTGACAAGACCCCATTACCACGGTTATAATAAATCACCGGTAATTCTGTGTTTTGCATTATCGTTTTGGCATACTCCACTATTCCGCTTTGAGGGCATTCTGTTAAATAAGGTGGCATTAGAAGCAAAGCATCAATACCGGCCTCTTCTGCTATTTTTGCAAACTCTATGGCTTCGGGAATACTTCTTCCAACACTTGAAACAGTTGGTACTCTTCCATTAACAATTTTAGAAGTTATGCCAACGATTTGTTTGTATTCTTCCTTAGATAAGGAAAAAAATTCACCTGTCCCCCCTGCTACAAAAACAGCTGAAACTTCATGGCTTACAAACCATTCCAATCTGTCGGCAAAAGTGACTGCGTTAAACTGACCATTTTCATCCATATCCGTTATTGGAAAAGATAATAATCCATCACGTAATGCATTTTCAATTCTTGTATAAGATAATTCCATTGTAAATAATGTTTAAAAATTTATATTCAATTTCTATGTCAGTGGTCCTGGATTAAACAAAACCAAATCATTGTGCAATCCTAATATATCGCAGGCAACCTTTTTCTTTCCGCTGGCTACATCCAGAATTAAGAAAAATAATTCCCAACCCATTTCTTCAATTGTTTTTTCACCTGATGCAATCTGTCCTGCATCCAAATCAATTAAATCAAACCATCTTTGACTTAATTTAGAATTTGACCCCACCTTAATAACGGGAACCATCGACAAGCCATAAGGTGTTCCTCTACCTGTCATAAACACATGCATATTCATCCCTGATGCCAATTGCAGCGTACCACAAACAAAATCACTGGCGGGTGTTGCAGCAAAAGACAATCCTTTTTTACGGATTTTTTCACCAGGTCCAAGTACATCCACGATTGGACTTTTCCCAGATTTTGCAATAGATCCCAACGCTTTTTCTACTATTGTACTCAAACCACCTAATTTGTTACCCGGTGTTGTATTTGCACTTCGATCTACCTGACCTTGCAAAAGGTAATCATCATACCATTTCATTTCATCCAAAAGTGCTCTTCCCACTGTAGGATTAATTGTTCTTGGGACTAATAAATGAATGGCATCCCTAACTTCGGTTACTTCGGAAAACATAACGCTTCCGCCCGCTCGAACTATTAAATCTGTAGCAAACCCTGCAGCTGGATTAGCTGTCAAACCTGAAAAAGCATCACTTCCTCCACATTGCATTCCTACCACTAAATCTGAGGCAGGACAAGTTTCTCTTTTACGTTTGTTTAAGCTTTTTAAATGGGTTTCGGCACTTTTCATAATTCCCTTCACCATATCATTAAATCCATGAAAGGATTCATCTTGCATATAGGTTATACTGGTAATTTCATCAGAATCGTCATTGTTTTTAGGCAAAAGGCTTTCAGGCCTTAATTTTTCACATCCTAATCCTATAATCATTATTCCTCCTCCAAAATTTGGATTTGCTGCAATATTCTTAATGGTCCTAATTGGAACAATTGCTGCAGGTGCATTGATAGCCACACCACATCCATAAGAATGATTGAGTGCTACAACATCATCTACATTTGGATATAAGGGAAGTAATTCTTGTTTAATTTTCTTTACCAGATGTTCGGTTAAACCGGCCACACATTGAACACTGGTGGTGATCCCTAAAACATTCTTGGTTCCTACACTTCCGTCTGAATTTCGAAACCCTTCGAAAGTATATCCTTCCAAAGGTTCTACAGCAGGAATACTGTTCTCTGATAAGGAAATAAATTGCAAATCAGGAGGATTCGGCAAGTCCATTTTAGACTCCTCTATCCATTCTCCTTGCTTAATTAATTTATTTGCATATCCAATAGTTTGACCGTATCGAATAATTTCTCCACCTTTATTTATATCGGATAATGCAACCTTATGGCCCGATGGAATGTACTGTAACAGCTTTATTCCGTCCTGAAGTAAAGTTCCTTCAGCTAAACCAAGAGTATTAGCCACAATTCCCACATTATCTAATGGAGTAGTTTTAATTACTATGTTATTTGTTGCTTGCATTTAAATAAAAGGTAAAAATTTTGAAAGAATCATAATTAGAATTAAACCCGAAAATCCCATAACCATTGACAGAAAAGAAAAATGACGAATCGTTTCCTTTTCTTCCATCGCACACATTTCGGTTACAATCCAGAAAGCACTGTCATTCATCCAAGTGAATATTTTGGAGCCACAACCTATAGCCAAGGCTACATAAACTGGATTAAATTCCAGACCTGTGCTACTAATACCACTCATAACTCCCGCAGCTGTTACCATCGCAACCATTGCTGAACCTTGTACCGTTCGAACTGCAGCCGTTATAAAAAATGCTAAAGGCAAAACAGCCATCTGATAACTTGCCGCCAAACCACCTAAACTAATTCCGATTCCTGTCTGCTCCAGCATCTTACCAAACACACCTCCTGAAGTGGTTATCAGGATAATCACTCCGGCACTACTTATAGACTCGGTGGTTACTTTTTGAAAACTCTTAGTATCCTTCAGCCTTGACCATAATAAAAATACCGCTATTGCTGCAGAAATTGCCAATGCAATATTAGGATCCCCTAAAATAGCAAAAGCCGAATTCCAGTACTTTTCAAACGAACTCAAACTGGCCTGATCTACTTTGCTTGACATTTCAGAAAAAGTATTGACCGTAATTAAAATTAAGGGCAGTATGACCGGCATAACAGAAATCCATAAACCTGGCAATTCTGAATTGTCTTTTTCGGCTAAAGTTTTCAGATCATCAATACTGATATCTGGAGTATCCCGCATCGGTAAATTCCATCTTTTATTAGCCCAAAGTGCATAAACATACCCACACAAACTAGTGAATATCCCAACAATAAACCCTCCCATAATCATGGTTCCGGTATCAATACCTAAGGCTTGAGCAACAAACAATGGCCCTGCAGCTGGCGGAACCAAGGAATGCGCCATAACTCCACCAGCAATAACCATCATTAAATAAAGACTGTATTTTTTAGGACTGTGGATTCCTAAACTTTTTATCAAAGGCAACATCAGATAAAAAACAGTTTGAAAGAATACTGGAATTGCCAATAAAAAACTACCGCACATTAAAGCCAATGAAGCATTCTTCTTTCCAAATAATCCCAAGAAACTGCGCACAATGCGTTCAGCACCGCCACTTTTCATTAAGCAAGCTCCAATAATAGAACCTAAAGCGATTAAAATTCCTATTTTTCCACTGGTATTCCCAAAAGCGTCCGCTAATCGTTTTCCAATCCCCTCGTTTGACAACGACTGAGAATCTTGGATTGACATTCCTTTATGAATCGCATATTCATAAATAAGGTCTGAAGAAGTCAACAAACCGGTAACTAAGGCTGCGAGTAACAAAGAAATAACAGCATGTAGTTTTAATACGATGATGCAAAAAAGAACTACCAAAGTTCCTATTAAAATGATAAAAATTGGATCCATATAATAAATTAATTACTTTATATATCTAAATTTAATTTGTTTCTGTGAGATTCTATTTTACTGTAAATATGGTTTTATTGGAAATTATTGCGATTCAATTTTTTATTTCAATCCATTAAGGTGAATTGAAAACAAGTCGCTTTTCAATAAATATAAATTATAGGTTTAAACCTCAGAATAGCACCAGTTATGGCGTACTCTAAGTTTTCAATCAGTAAAAAGCGGCTTATAATGAACTAAATATTACAAATCCGTAATTGGAGCATATTTAGGAACTAGTGATTTCATTACAATCCAACCTGTTAAGTAACAAACCGCACAAATAGAGAATATGATAAAGTACCCGGCTTCAATCCCTTGAAAGCCCATAAAAGCCATATTAGTTTCTTTGGTATAATCAAATAACAGTCCCGAACCTTTGTTGATCATAGTAGAGCCAATACCTCCAGCTAAACCACCAATACCTGTAATGGTAGCGATTGCCTTTTTCGGGAACATATCTCCAACAGTTGTAAAGATATTTGCTGACCAAGATTGATGAGCTGCACCTGAAATACCAATTATAATTACTGGCAACCAATAACTAATATGCCCCAAGGGTTGAGCAATTAATGCTAATAATGGAAAGAATGCAAAAATTAACATGGCTCTCATTCTACCTTCATAAGGATTCATTCCTTTTTTTTCCACAAAATAAGTTGGCAACCAACCTCCAATAATAGAAAGCAAGGTAATCATGTATAAAACAAATAATGGTAAAGCGGCTTCAGTAGAATCCATTCCGTACACCGAACTTAAATAAGCAGGAGTCCAGAATAAGAAAAACCACCACACACCATCTGTCATAAACTTACCAAAAGCGAAAGCCCAAGTTTGTTTATACTTGAAACAATCCATAAGAGAAACTTTGGTAGCCGTTTCAGGCATGTATCCTTCAAGTTTACTATCGGCAATATCATCTTGCTGGATATATTCTAGTTCAGCAGAACTAACTTTTGTATGGTTTTCAGGTTTATCATACATAAAAACCCAAAATCCCATCCAAACAAAACCTAAGGCTCCTATAATAATAAACGCCATTTCCCAACCAAAAGATTTTGCAATAAATGGTATAGATATTGGCGCGGCTAATGCGCCAACGGTGGCACCCGCATTAAAGATGCTTGTAGAGAATGCTCTGTCTTTTTTTGGGAAATATTCAGCTGTTGTTTTAATAGCGGCAGGGAAATTTCCAGCCTCACCTACAGCCAAAACAAAACGAGCAAAAATAAATAAGGTAACACTCACATTAATTACCATTCCGGTATCATTAACATTGCGAATTAATTCTTTCGCTTCTTCAAAACCAACGAACCATTCACCCGTTATTATCCCTGCGGTTGCAATACCGCAAAATGCATGTAAACAAGCTCCTATAGACCATATTCCGATAGCCCAAAGAAATCCTTTTTTAGTATCTAACCAATCCACAAATCTTCCTGCAAATAATAAAGATACTGCATAAAAAATCGAAAATAATGCCGTAATATTTCCATAATCGTTATTGGTCCAATGGAATTCAGGAGCAATAAAATCACTCCACGTCAAAGAAAGAACTTGCCTGTCCAAGTAGTTGATGGTAGTTGCAAAAAAAAGCAAACCACAAATTGACCAGCGGTAGTTACCAATAGCTTTATTCTTTTCGTTCATAGTTTCAATTATTTATAGAAAGTTAAAATATTAAATTAGTTTTGATTACACCTGATTTACTAAAAACAGTTCCAACAGAACTAAACATCCCTTAAAAATTAAGCATTGTCCTAAAACTAATCCAGTTAGACCATTTTACAAGAAATTCTAAATTGAATTAATATTTAATGTAATCGATTGCACAAATATACTTTTTAATATTTATATTCCAAACTTTTTAAATATTATTTTAAATTTGGAGCATAAATAAACATATAACATAAAAAAAACATTGTTAAATTAAACATTTTAGAAAATAAATGTTAAAGATAAAATTTACATAAAATTAGCTAATTCAAATAAATCGGGCTGTAGTTGAAATTATATATTCCACAAAATCAGACAAGTAAAGCTCTTTATTTTTGCAATAAAAACAAGGTTTTACTCTTTTAAGAAGAAAAAAACCATTCTTTTTCCTTTTCAGCTCCTTACTAAATAGAGTCTTTCGAGGCTTAGAAAGGGGTAAAAACAAAACAAAACCATCAACGCCCAAATTCTAAAGTGTCATATTTACATTTGTAAGTATTGCGCAATCCAATCTTATTTTTACATTTGTAATTGTCATTTTGACTTTTTTACAAATAGCGTGACACCATAAATACTAATTACAAGAAAAAAAATGAAGAGATTAAAAGGAATAACTTGGAATCACACCAGAGGCTTGTTACCAATGGTAGCAACAGCTCAGCGTTTTACCGAACTAAATCCAGGAATCGAGATTAGCTGGGAAAAAAGAAGTTTACAAGAATTTGCAGATGCTTCCATAGAAGATTTAGCCAAAAAATTCGATCTGCTGGTTATTGACCATCCATGGACGGGTTTTGGAGCAGAAACAAATGCTATCCTTCCACTATCGGATTACCTTTCTCCAGATTATATAAAGGACCAAGAAATAAATACCGTTGGCCGTTCTTATGGAAGTTACGTTTTTAGTAACAAACTATGGGCTTTACCAATAGATGCGGCAACTCCAGTGGCAGCGGCTCGATTAGATATTTTAGAAAGACAAGGATTAAAAGTACCTCAAACTTATGCCGATTCATTGGCTCTAGCCAAAAAAGGATTGGTGGCTTTTGCCGGAATCCCCGTTGATGTATTGATGAGTTTTTATATGTTTTGCTGCAGTCTTGGCGAAGCTCCATTTCAATCGGAAGAAAAAGTAATCTCTGTAACGACAGGAAAAAAAGCGTTGCTGATGTTCCGAGAATTAGCTCAACTAATAGATGTTGCTAATTTTAACCGAAATCCAATTCAGGTATATGAAGCTATGGTCAACTCGGATGAGATAGCCTACTGCCCTTTCGCTTATGGCTATTCCAATTATTCCAGAATAGGATACAGTAGAAAACCACTTCATTTTTATGATTTGGTTCGCTTGAATGACCAACCAATGATTAGTTCATTGGGCGGAACTGGTTTAGCAGTTTCCTCCTTTAGTGAACATATTCCTGAAGCAATTAAATATGCTAAATTCACAGCTTCACCCCAAGTTCAACAAAATATATTTGCCGATAATGGCGGACAACCGGGTCACTTACAAGCTTGGAAAAGTGACAGAATCAATCAATTGACCCACGACTATTTTAAAAACACTTTGCCAGCTTTGGAAAGAGCTTTCTTGCGTCCAAGATATTCCGGGCACATGCATTTTCAAGATCATGCAGGCGATGTTGTTCGTGATTACTTGATGAATGGCGGAAATGAAGAGGCAGTTTTGTCAGCATTAAATGCGCTTTATGCAAAGTCTTTAAACTTACAAACTTCATGAAACCATTAGAAGGATTAGTAGTATTAGAATTTTGCCAGTTTTTGGCAGGCCCATCAGCTGGATTAAAGTTAGCTGATTTAGGGGCAAGAGTCATAAAAATAGAACGCCCTGTAAAAGGGGAAGCCTGCAGACAACTGAGCATCAAAGATCTTTTTGTTGATGAAAGCAGTTTGTTGTTTCACACCATCAATAGAAATAAAGAATCCTTTGCTGCCGATCTTAAAAATCCGGAAGATTTAGCTTTAGTAAAAAAACTTATCGCCAAGGCTGATATTATGACCCATAATTTTAGACCGGGCGTAATGGATAAAATAGGTTTAACTTTTGCGGACACATTAACTATTAATCCCAAAATAATCTATGGGACAATTACTGGTTATGGCGAAAAGGGTCCATGGGCTAAAAAACCCGGGCAAGATTTACTTTTACAATCCCTATCCGGACTAAGCTGGTTAAGTGGCAGGAAAAGTCAGGGACCCGTTCCTTTTGGTTTGGCTGTGGCCGATTTAATGTGTGGCAATCATTTTGTACAGGGAATTTTGGCCGCTTTATTAAAAAGAGCAAAAACAGGGAAAGGTGTTTTAGTCGAAGTGAGTTTGCTGGAATCTATTCTAGACGTGCAGTTTGAAGCTATCACCTCTTTTTTAAATGATGGAGGACAATTGCCTGAACGAGGAGACGTCAAAGGAAGTGCGCACGCTTTTTTGAGCGCTCCGTACGGTGTTTATCAAACCCAAAATGGCTATATATCATTGGCTATGGGAGATTTACTTTTCATCGGGACACTTTTAGAAATAGATTTAAAAGAATATACCGACAAGCATCAATGGTTTGCTTCCAGAGATGAAATAAGAGAATTATTAAGTGCCAGACTAAGTACTCAAACATCTGAATATTGGTTAAACTTATTACAAAGCAAAGGGGTTTGGTGCGGAAAAGTATTGGATTACAACGACTTAAATAGTCAAGATTTTGTAAATGATTTACAACTAAAACAAACGGTAAAAAATTCGGGAGGAGCAACATTGGTCACAACCAGGAGTCCTATTCAGTTGGACGGCGAAATTTTAACTAGCTCGAAAGCTGCACCTAAAGTTGGAGAAGACAATTTACAAATACACGAACAATTTTTAAACGAGTAGAAGTGACTCATCCTGAGTAAATCATAATATAATGGAGAAAAAACGAAAAGAGGATGCTGCATGTGACCTTTGAAAAAAAATAAAAACAACACATGAAACCATTAGAAGATTATTTAATAGTAGATTTTAGCCAGTTTCTTTCCGGCCCATCAGCCAGTTTGCGACTAGCTGACTTAGGCGCTCGTGTCATAAAAATTGAGAAACCCGGCACTGGAGACATTTGCCGTACCTTATATACTTCTGATCTGATAATGAATGGAGAATCTTCCGTATTCCATACCATCAACAGAAATAAAGAATCGTTTGCCATTGATTTTAAACAGCCCGAGGAACTCGAAAAATTAAAAAAATTATTGGCCAAAGCCGATGTAGTCATGCATAATTTCAGACCCGGAGTAATGGAACGAGTGGGTTTAAGTTATAATGACGTAAAAGAAGTTAATCCCAATATAGTCTATGCAGAAATTTCGGGCTACGGTACAAAATCCGAATTAAAAGATTTGCCTGGACAAGATTTATTATTACAATCCCTTACTGCTTTAACGTGGTTAAGTGGCAATCAAGATGATGGCCCCGTGCCAATGGGTTTATCGATTGTAGATATGTTGGCTGGAGCCCATTTGGCACAAGGAATTTTGGCGGCTTTATATAGAAAAGCTGTTCATAATATCGGAGCGATGGTTCAAGTGAGTATGTTAGAATCTGCATTTGATTTTCAGTTTGAAACCATTACTACCTATTTCAATGACGGTGGCCAATTACCCGTAAGGACAAAAAGCAACAATGCACATGCGTATTTAGGAGCGCCTTATGGAATCTACAAAACTAATAATGGCTATTTGGCTTTGGCAATGGGGTCTATTCCCGTTTTGGCTTCCCTTTTAAAATGCGAGTCACTTTTGCAATTTCCTGAGAATAAATTTGGTTTAAGAGACGAAATCAAAAATATTCTGGCCACCCATTTACAAACACAGGATACTGAATTTTGGTTGAATATTTTAGAACCCGCAGATATTTGGTGTGCCAGTGTATTGAATTACCAGCAGCTTTTTGCTGAAGAAGGTTTTACAGTTTTAGATTTCGTACAGCAAGTTGAAATGACCGATGGCTATTCCTATAAAACTACGAGATGCCCTATCAAAATAGATGGTGAATTTTTCACTTCAAGTAAAGGTTCCCCAAAATTAGGACAGGATAATGAGAAAATTTTAAAAGAATTTATTAATTGCTAATGGACAAAATAAGAATAGCAGTTAGAAAATTCGGCCCTTTTGAAAGCACGTTACAAAAGCTATGGGATTTATTTTGCCTAGAAAATAACATACGTATGGAAGCCGAAATGATTCCTCTGGAATTGCACGACTTGTATGAAGAAACTATTACAAATAAAGGCTTAAAAAACGGAAACTGGGATATTGCACACATGAATACCGATTGGATATTTGATGCTGTAAATGAACAGGCAGTTCAAGATTTAACGCCATTCATTGCTCAAAATCCCCCTCAAAATTATCCTGACGGATGGCATCAATCTTTGCTGAATTTACAACAAATCAATAATGGAACCTATGGATTGCCTTTTCATGATGGTCCGGAATGTTTGATTTTTAGAAAGGATTTATTTGACAATCCCCTTGAACAGCAAAATTTCAAAAAACGATTTGGCTATGAATTGCATCCTCCAAAAACATGGGCAGAATTTACCCAAATAGCGGAGTTTTTTAACAGACCCGAAGAAAATCTTTACGGTTGTGTTTTTGCAAATTATCCTGACGGTCACAACATGGTTTTTGATTTTTGTTTACAATTATGGACCAGAGGAGGATCATTATTAAATACTCAAAATCAAATTGACCTTAACCAATCTGCGGCTGTTGAAGCGTTAGATTATTACAGAAATATAGTCAATAACAAGGCCGCTGTTCATCCCAAATCAAAAGATTTTGGTTCTGTTGAAGCAGGAATGGCTTTCGCCAAAGGAGAAGCTGCTTTGGCAATCAACTGGTTTGGCTTTGCATCGATGTGTGAAGTAATCCAGGAATCAAAAGTAAAAGGCAAAGTAGACATTACGGAACTTCCCCACGATAAAAACCACAAAACGGCTTCGCTGAATGTGTATTGGCTATACACTATTGGAGCTGGAAGCAAACATCAAAAATTGGCATACGATTTTTTAAAATTTGCCACCTCGCCTGAAGGGGATAAATTATTGACCGAAGAAGGAGGAATTGGGTGTCGTAAATCGACTTGGAATGACTCCGAAATTAATGAAACTATTCCCTTTTATCAAAAACTGGGAATGCTTCATGAACACGCTTTAACGTTACCACAAACTCCTGTTTGGCCGAAAGTTGCCGAATTGATAGACAAAATGGTACTTAAAGCATTAGAAAGCGATATTCCATCTGCAGAACTCTTGGAAGAAACGCAAAATACAATTCAAAAAATTATTTAAAAAAACATGAATATCCCTTATAAACCATTATTGCCTGAAACGCAACAACCAATAATCATTATTGGAGCCAGTGGAATTGTGAAAGATGCCCATTTGCCTGCATATGAAATGGCTGGTTTTAAAGTTTTTGGTATTACAAACAGAACACTTTCAAAAGCGCATGATCTTGCCCAAAAATTCAAAATAGAATATGTTTTTGAAACCGTTGCCGATGCAGTAAAAAATGCACCCGAAAATGCTGTTTATGACATTACAGTGCTACCCGATCAATATATAGAAATATTAGAACAATTACCGGATGGTGCTGCGGTGCTTATCCAAAAACCAATGGGCAATGATTTAGCACAGGCCCGTGAAATTGTAGCCGTTTGCGAAAGAAAGAAATTAGTGGCGGCGATAAATTTTCAATTGCGTTTTGCCTCTTTTGTAAGTGCAGCCAGACATCTTATCAACCAAGGAATTATTGGAGAATTATATGATTTAGAATTTAAAGTTACCGTCAATACCCCATGGGAATTATTCCCACTTATCAAGGAACATCCAAGGTTGGAAATCCTTTTTCATAGTGTGCATTATATTGATTGTATTCGTTCCTTTTTAGGCAATCCTAAAAGCGTGATGGCAAAAACAGCCAAACATCCATTAAAAAAATTATCTTCTAGTAGGTCTAATATTATTTTAGATTATGGTGAAACTATGCATGTGGTAATTAATACCAATCATGATCATCATTTTGGTCCTAAACATGAAGAAAGTTATATCAAATGGGAAGGAACAAAAGGTGCAATTAAAGCGAAGATGGGCTTGTTGATGAATTATCCCGACGGATTGCCGGACCTATTTGAATATGCGTTACCTATTGAAGGAAATGAAAAAGAATACGAATGGAAAAAAATCGAGCTCGAAGGCTCTTGGTTTCCAGAGGCCTTTATTGGCACGATGTCTAATTTGATGCGCTTTAAAGAAGGCTCTGATCAAATATTACATACCAGTGTGCAAGACATTTTAGAAACCATGAAAGTGGTTGAGGCCTGCTATATCAGTAACAAGAACGGTGGCGTTTCCTTAGCTGAATTATAAAAAATACGATTCTACTTGAATATTGTAAAAACATAATAACACAATTTAAACCATATAAGAAATATAAATTCTTATATGCTGAATATATAAAGTAAAAAACTTAAATGACCTTATATTCCTTTATTTGGTTACTAAAACAACAATTAAGATATGTATTTTAAATCCACATTTTTCGAAGAATATCAAATCGACGATAAACGAGTAACATTAGGCCGAACGATTACCGAAACCGATTTTGTGGTTCATGCAGGCCACACAGGAGATTTTTTCCCGCATCATATGGACGAAGAATGGTGTAAAACACAACCTTTTGGTCAGCGAATTGCACATGGAACCATGGTTTTCAGTATTGGTATCGGGTTAACGGCATCCGAAATTAATCCCGAAGCATTTTCTAAAGGATATGACCGCATGCGATTTGTGAAACCCGTACACATTGGCGATACCATTCATTCCGAAATTACGATTTCTGAAAAAGGAGATGCAAAAAGACCCGAAATGGGTACCGTTACAGAACATGTAGAAATCATTAACCAAAGAGGCGAAGTGGTATTAGTATGTGATCATCTGTTATTAGTAAAAAAGAAATAACCATTAAATCAAAAAATAGAATCATGCAAGTAACGAATCAAATGGGCGATCAACATGAAGTACCAACAGAAAAAGGAGTAGGAGCTGGAAAAAAATACCTTTTGCCTTTTATTTTAATTACCAGCTTGTTTTTCCTTTGGGGAATGGCGCACGGTCTAGACGGTATTTTGATTCCACATTTAAAAAAAGCCTGTCAACTCAATAACAGACAATCTACATTGATAGATACGGCCATCTTTTTTGCCTATTTTATTATGGCTATTCCAGCGGGGCTTATTATCAAAAAAATAGGCTATAAAAACAGCATTATTACTGGTTTATTAGTTTTTGCCGCAGGAGCATTTCTTTTTGTACCAGCAGCAAACAGTAGAAACTACGAACTGTTTTTACTTGCTTTGTTTGTTATTGGTTGTGGATTGACAATTCTTGAAACCAGTGCCAATCCTTATGCGGCCATATTAGGACCTCCAGAATCGTCTTCCAAAAGATTGAATTTGGCAGCTTCGTTTAATGGTTTGGCAGTAACCATAGCTCCTTTTTTGGGTGGAGTTTTTATACTTTCGGGAGTCAACTTTACGGCAGAACAAATGGCAGCTATGCCTGAAGCAACAAAAGCCGCTTATTTATTAGAAGAAGCATCGGCAGTAAAGTTGCCTTATATCATTTTAGGAAGCATTTTGGTTTTGGTGGCCATCTTGTTTTATTTTATGCATTTACCTTCGATGAAACCACAACATACTGAGGTCGAAATTAAACCTGGATTTTTCTCGGTTTTAAAATTTTCTCATCTAAGCTGGGCAGTTGTAGCACAGTTTTTTTATGTAGGAGCTCAAGTTTGTGTAACCAGTTTTTTTATCCGAATAGCCCAAAAAGAAGCTGGATTAGATGAAAAAACAGCTGCTTATTTTTTAACTGCTTATGGTTTCTTGTTTATGGCGGGTCGATTTAGCGGAACATTCTTTTTAAAATTCGTCAAAGATTATATATTGCTTTCCATCTATTGTGTAATAAGCGTTTTTCTTTGCTTGGTTGCTATTTACGGATCAGGAATTTATATAATTTATGCATTAGGCGGCATTGGATTTTTTATGTCAATCATGTTTCCCACTATTTTCTCCTTGGGTCTGGTAGGACTAAAATCCAATACCGAAACCGGTTCGTCTTGGTTGGTGATGTCCATTGTAGGTGGTGCCATACTTCCTTACGGAATGGGAACTTTAATCGACATGAAACACGATGATATCCAAGCCGGATACATCATTCCTCTAGTTTGTTTTTTAATAATCCTTTATTTTGGACTATTTGGACATAAAGTAAAACAACCTTCAGCTCAACCGATTCAATAACAAACGACGCTCTACATCATAAGTTATTTATTAAATAGAAAACAAACTAGAAATTAAAAAAATAATATAATGAATTATAAAAATTTAATTGGACAGTTACCAAAAATAGGAATCAGACCCGTAATTGACGGAAGATTGGATGGCGTTAGAGAATCGCTTGAAGAATCTACGATGAATATGGCAAGAATCGCCGCTGATTTCTTGGAAAAAAATCTAAGACATGCTGACGGCAGTAAAGTGGAATGTGTCATTTCGGATTCCTGTATTGGAGGCGTTGCCGAAGCCGCTGCTTCCGCAGACAAATTTTCGAGGGCAGGTGTTGGCTTGAGTTTAACCGTTACGCCTTGTTGGTGTTATGGTAGCGAAACCATCGATATGGATCCAATGATTCCAAAAGCAATTTGGGGTTTCAACGGAACCGAACGTCCGGGTGCTGTTTATTTGGCGGCAGCCTTAGCGGGACATAACCAAAAAGGGATTCCCGCATTTGGTATTTATGGCCGAGACGTTCAAGACAGCGATGACACCAGTATTCCTGCCGATGTGCAAGAAAAATTATTGCTTTTTGGGAAAGCTGGTTTGGCAGTAGCTACGATGAAAGGAAAATCATACTTATCTATGGGAGCCGTTTCCATGGGAATAGCGGGTTCTATCATTGACCCAAATTTCTTCGAAAGCTACTTGGGAATGCGTTGTGAAAACATCGACATGACCGAATTCTCCCGAAGAATTGAACACGAAATCTACGACAAGGAAGAATACGAAAAAGCCTTTGCTTGGACGAAAGAAAAATGCAAAGAAGGAAAAGATTACAATCCGGAGAACCGACAAAAATCAAGAGCCGAATTAGACAAAGATTGGGAATTTGTCGTAAAAATGGCCTTAATCGGTCGTGATTTGATGATTGGAAATCCAAAACTAAAAGCCCTAGGATATGGCGAAGAAGCCATGGGAAGAAACGCCATTTCGGGTGGTTTCCAAGGGCAAAGACAATGGACAGACCACCTTCCGAATGGTGATTTTATGGAAGCCATTCTAACCTCATCATTTGACTGGAACGGGATCCGACAACCTTTTATGTTGGCTACGGAAAATGACAGTTTGAACGGAATTTCGATGTTGTTTGGTCATTTATTGACAGGAGCAGCCCAAATTTTTAGCGACGTTAGAACCTATTGGAGTCCTGAAGCCGTAAAAAGAGTGACTGGTCACGAACTAAAAGGAGACGCTGCAAACGGTTTTATACATCTTATTAATTCTGGAGCTTCTGCATTAGACGGAACAGGTGAACAAACCATAGACGGAAAACCAGCCATGAAACCGTGGTGGGACATTACCGAAAGTGAAGCGGATAAATGTTTAGAAAACACCACTTGGGGACCAGGAATGTTGGAGTATTTTAGAGGTGGTGGCTATTCTTCCACTTTTAAAACCAAAGGAGAAATGCCTGTAACTATGTGCCGAATCAATATCGTGAAAGGCATCGGACCTGTATTGCAAATCGCCGAAGGGAAAACAATTGAACTTCCTGAAGACGTGCACAACACTATCAATGAAAGAACCAATCCAACTTGGCCAACGACTTGGTTTGTCCCTAACTTAACTGGCAAAGGTCCGTTCAAGGATGTCTATAGCGTAATGTCCAATTGGGGAGCCAACCACGGCGCCTTTACATATGGACATATTGGTGCTGATTTAATTACTTTGGCTTCTATGCTGAGAATACCAGTAAACATGCATAATGTTCCCGAAGAAAAAATTTTCAGACCAAGCGCTTGGGCGTCTTTTGGCATGGATACCGAATCTTCGGATTATAGAGCTTGCGCTACTTACAAGGCATTGTATGAATAAAATTTAGAGGATTTTTTTGGGCGTTACCACAAGGGTCGGGCTGTACGCTATATCTTTTATTCCGCTATCGCTCCATAAAAGGATGCCGCTCCCATCCCTAACGCAAACCTCAGAAGCATTCAACAATAAAACAAAAGGCTAGTTTGAAATACCGAACTAGCCTTTTAAGTTTTGTAAGAAAAATAAAAGATTCGATTAAATGGAAAAAATAAAAAATAATTTTGTCTGGATTTTTGCTGCCATATCTTTAATAGTCCTTTTTATTCCGAAAGGAAATTTAAAAGATTACATAAATTGGGCTTTGCTCATTATAATGCTTCCTTTATTAATACTGAGAATAATAAAAGCTTTCAAAGAAAATTCTAAAGAAGCAAATACCCGAATTATAACTGATTTCGTCTTTATTTTGCTAGTTCTATTTTTTGGATATTTATACAAACAATCGGAATTTTAAAACTGATTCGTGTATTTGTAATCCGTTTCTACTATACATTTCCATATAAAAACATTAAATTCAATTAACACCATGAAAAATAAAATCATCTTAACAGCATCATTATTTGCATTATTCCTTTCGAACACTACTTTCGCTCAGGAACAAACTGACGCTAAGCAAACCCAGAAAAAGGAATTGACCCAAGAAGAAAAACAAGCCAATTCTAATCTGGAACAAGAAAAGAAAGCCGCCGAATGGGTTGCTTCCTTAAATTTGAATGATACTTTAAAAGAACAGCGGATTCAGACAGTAATAGTTACACATCTAAAAGCGGTTCGCGACTGGAACAACGAACATCCCGGAACTATCGTGCCTGCCGGAATCAACCCAACAACGGGACAAGAACTCAGCGACTTGGAAAGACAGATTATCTCCCAATCATCCATGCCAAAAACAGTGCATGAAAATCTGATGGCAGGACTTCGCAAAGATCTAACTGAGCAGCAGGTAGAACTAATCTTGGATAAATATACTATTGGAAAAGTTCAATTTACTATGGCAGGCTATAAATCCATCGTTCCGGACATGACCGCTTTGGAAGAGGAAACTATTCTCAAGTATATGAAACAAGCCCGCGAACAGGCTGTCGATTATAAGAGCATGAAACAAATATCGGCTATCTTCGAAATTTACAAAACTAAATCAGAGCAGTATCTAAACAACAATGGTCGCAACTGGAAGCAAATGTATAAAGCTTTCACCGATGCCATAAAAGCAAAAAAAGCTGCTGAAAAAACAAGCAAATAAATTTATAAAGAGCAATTAAATTAAAAGCCCACTTCGCGGCAAAATACAGACAATATAGATAAAAAAATAATTAAATTAATTATTAGTACATACCGTATGATTGCAAAATTGAGTGAAAAGAAATCGTATCCTTGGATAGTTGTTGGATTATTGTGGTTTGTCGCATTGTTGAATTATCTGGATCGCCAGATGCTTTCTACGATGAAACCGGCAATGATGCTTGATATTCCTGAATTGGCCAAGGCCGAAAACTTTGGTCGTCTAATGGCTATTTTTCTTTGGATTTATGCGTTGATGAGCCCCATTTCTGGAATCATTGCTGACAGGATGAACCGAAAAAACATGATTGTTTGCAGTCTCTTTGTCTGGTCTGGCGTTACGATGGCCATGGGTTATGCCACTACTTTCAACCAAATATATGTATTACGTGCCGTGATGGGCGTCAGCGAAGCTTTCTATATTCCTGCCGCTTTATCGTTGATAGCCGACTACCACCAAGGCAACACCCGTTCTTTTGCCATAGCGATTCATACTACCGGAATATACCTTGGGCAAGCGTTGGGCGGATTTGGCGCTACTGTTTCCGAACATTTTTCTTGGCATTTTACCTTTCACTCCGTCGGTCTGATTGGTGTTATTTACAGTATTTTGTTAATTTTTTTCATAAAAGAAAAGAAAGCCTATGTTTTTAATACCTCCCAAAAATTATCGATAAAAACCGAATTTAAGCAAATGTTCAAAGGGCTGGGCATCTTATTCGGGAATATCTCTTTTTGGGTTTTGCTGCTTTATTTCTCGGCTCCGAGTCTGCCTGGATGGGCGGCCAAAAACTGGTTGCCGACATTGTTCTCCGAAACACTACATCTGGATATGGCATTAGCAGGTCCTATAGCTACCGTTACCATCGCCATGTCATCATTTGTAGGGGTGCTGATTGGTGGCTATATTTCTGATAAATGGGTGATGAAGAACCTTAAAGGACGTATTTATACCAGCGTAATCGGTTTGACTCTTACGATTCCGGCACTCTTTTTATTGGGTAATGGCACCAGTCTCGAAGCCATTTTAACTGGAGGAATGCTCTTTGGTCTTGGTTTTGGAGTCTTTGACACCAACAATATGCCTATTCTTTGCCAGTTTGTATCACCTCGTTATCGCGCTACTGGATATGGTATCATGAACCTAGTCGGTATTTCTGCGGGAGCGGTTATTACTGAATTTTTAGGAAAAGCTGCTGACAGCGGAGGAATGGGACATATATTCGTATTATTAACCATCGTAGTCATTGTTGCCATTATTTTGCAGCTTGTTACTTTGCATCCGAAAACAGTAAACATGACGGAAGATTGTATTAAATCAGAATAAACATTATAAGTACCTATTTTAACCATTTAAGGGATATAAGTTCATATAAGCTAAAACTTAAATGAACTTATATCCCTTAAATGGTTAATTTTTTATTCTTTTTAGGAATTCGAATTACAAAACTTTTGCGATCTCTGCTTCGATTTCCTTGATATTTGCAATCACCATCGTCATTTCTTTTTCGTCAAAAGTGGTAAAAGGAGGCGCTATATTTCCATTAATAATTCCCAATGCTGACAAAGCCCCTTTTAGTCCTTTCAAATAACTGGAACCATACGATCCTACGGTGTAAATTTTAGTGCTAATTTCCATCACCAGATTTTGTAATTCCTCAATTCGAGCAAAATCTTTGGCTACTGCTGCATTGAATAACGCTACATATAGTTTTGGGAAAAGATTCGCACCGCCGTTAACGCCTCCATTACCTCCCCTCAATACCGTTTCGGCCGTGATTTCTTCCGGACCTACCAATAGGCTGAAATTATTCTTTAATAAATAACAAAGCGTTTGAAAATAAACCGCATTGGCCGAACTGTCTTTTAAACCAATAATATTCGGATGTTCGGACAAACGAACCACTGTTTTTACATCAATATTTATTTTGGTGTGCGAAGGCATATTATACAAGAAAAGTGGCAAGGTAAGTTGGTCGGCAAGACTCCAATAATACTTGTATAACTCTTCCTGTCCTAAGCCATAATAATAAGGTGGAGCTGCCACGACAGCCGCAGCTCCTACTCTTTGGGCAATTAAGGCCAAATGGATACTTTCCTCAATTGAAGTATCTGTAATACCTACAAATACAGGAATTCTTCCATTTACAGCTTTGCAGCTTTCAATAATGAGTTGCTCTCTTGTTTTATAACTTAAACTCGTTGATTCACCCGTTGTTCCCAGAATAAATATTCCATGAACACCTCCCGAAACCAAATGCTCTACAAGATGCTGAACCCCTTTGACATCCAATGTAAGATTGTCTGATAGTAAAGGAGTTACCATTGGAGGGATAATTCCACTAAAAACTTGTTTATTTGTTTGTGTTGTCATTGTGCTAAAATTTATTTATAACTATTTTTTATTTTGTTTAAGTGGTGTAATTAATGAAAGGAAACTGATTTCTAATTTGCTTCTGTTCGGTATACCACGGCAACAGTTTCCTCCTTATCCCCTTTTTTTCGCCAATAATTTGCCAATAAAGACCCGGAAACATTCATCCATGGACTAAATACCGCAGAGGCCAATCCTAGCGTAGCTAATTTTCCCATAGAGCCCGCTAATCCGGAAGCCATTCCGCCGTTTTGCAAGCCCACTTCAAAAGCAATTGTTTGACAGCTTTTCTTGTCCAAACCGCTAGCTCTGCTCAGCCAATAACCAAAGAAATAACCTGCTCCATTGTGTAATACGGAAGCCAAGAAAAGCAAAAATCCAATTTGGATTAAATTATCTCTGCCGGCAGCAGTGGTTACCAACGTGAAATAGATAATTCCAAACATCGAAAAATAAGGCATAATTGCATCTATTTTAGGATACACCATATACAATAAATGATACAATGAACCTACAATGAGGGCGCCGCACAAGAAGTTCACGATTTCTAATATATGGGCAGCTGTACTGTCTTCTGCAAGTTGGAAAGAATTTCCAAAGAGAAAAACAATACCCAACCAAAGTGATGACAAGATCGTCAAAACATATATTCTTCTTTTTGCTACACTTCCGTAAGTTTTTAGAATATCGTGAACCATAGCTGCTGCCAATGGCACAAGGACAATTTTGATTATTTCCATCATCATGTTGAAAAAATGAACTTCTACCAAAGTTCCTGCAAATATTTTCATTAAAAATGGTGTCATTATAGGTGCAGCCAAAGTGGACATTGCGGTTACAGTAACCGATAAAACCAAATTTCCTTTGGCGATATAGGTCATCACATTAGAAGCCAAACCGCTACTGCAAGATCCAATTAAAATAATCCCCGCCGCAATTTCGGGTTCAAAACCAAAAGTCTTGGCAATAAGAAAACCCATAAGCGGCATTATGGTAAAATGTCCCAGCAAACCAATCAGTACGCCTTTTCCCGATTTTCGGATTCCTGTAAAATCCTCGATACTCATTTGGGTTCCCATTCCGAACATTACCATTTGAATAATAATCAGAATAAGCCATTTATTTCGCATATCGAAACTACCAACGTGCAAGAAAAATTCAGGAAAAATTAATCCTGCACACACGGCGGTAATTATCCAAAAAGTGTATTGATAGCCACTTAATACTTTCAAATGTCCTACCCCAATAGCAATACTTGAAAAACCCAATATCAATCCCATTTTCCAAATCATGTCCATTTGCTGCAACCAACCCAGACCGACAACAATGAAAAGTAATGGGGCAGCCCAAAGAAAATATTTACGCATACAATTTGTTTTTAATGTGTTATGTATTTTTTGATAATTACAACAAACAGGTCGCTCCTACGGAGCTAAAAACAATCTAAAAAACCTTTCTACAAACAGTGCACCCCGCTGGGGCAACTCATCCATTAAAATAAGTTTTTGTCATTTCTCGCTAGGGCAAATTTTAGTCCCATCGGGACTATCTGTTTATAGAAAATTGAAATTCAACAATTCAATAAGCCCCATCGGGGCGACCTATTTGTTAAGCAATATTTAAAAATAAAGCTCCGCCAGTTTTTTCATTGCAATAGCCGGACTTGCCAAAATCGGCACTAATTTTTCTTCAGCACTTAGACTATCTACAACACGAGCCATTGAAGCCTGTGCCAAAACAATTACATCGACTTCTTTCATTAATTCTTTCAAAGCTTCGGCTACCATTTCATCGTGCTTTGCGGTATCCCCGCTCATTAAGGCTTCAAAAGCGCCTTCGCATAATTTTGAAGAGATTGTTACATTTTTACCGGCTAATTCTGCCCTTCTTTTCACCAAATCACTGGTTGGTTCCAATGTTGTAGGCAACGTGGCGATTACCCCAATTTTATTGCTGATTTGCACCGCTTCATCCGCCATTGCCTGATCTACACGAATTACAGGAACACCACTTAATGTCGCTGCTGTTTCAATGGCAACTCCAATAGAAGAACAGGTTACCAATATCACATCGGCTCCCGCTGCTTCTGCAGCCTGAACGTGACTGACTACTCTGGCGGCAGTATTGGGCATTAACTTTCCTTTTTTGATTACGTCTTTGATCAAGCTGTCATCGACGATATTGAACGTTTCTATACCTTTTAAAAACTCGTTGCTTAATTGTTGGAACAAAGGAACCAATGTTGCCGATGTATGTACAAAACCTAAAACTTTTGACTTCATAATTTTTCTCCTTTTAAAACTTTTATAAAATAATCGACGGTACCAACCTGCCCGCCTTTAAAATTCATTTCTATTCCATTTACCCAATCATTGTCCGAAACAGCCTTGCAAAGCGGAGCTCCCGGAGCCAATGGCGCAATCATTTCTAATGCCAGAATATCCAGTTCGGATGCGGCATAACTGGAAGTGTCGCCACCGGCAAAAAGGATTCTTTTTATTTTGACGGTCTTCAGCACTTCTTTGGTTATTTGCCCAAGGACACTTCCGTAAATTGTACTGCATTGTTTTTGAATCTCATTTGCCGACACTCCTTTTGCTATAAAATGCGATTTAGTTTCGGCAATACGCGGGTCGTTTGGCCCAGTACTCGTATGCAGAATGGTACTTTTTCCATTATTGAAATTGGCAACAATTTGAGAAACGGTGCTTTTTATAATTGCTTCCTGATTTTGAATATCGACAGCATTGCTTTCTAATGCAATTTCCAAAAATCCATTTTCCAGAGCGTATTCAATTTGGTTTGATGTCACCGGAGAACAACTTCCCGACAAAACGAGTAAGGGCGAAACTTCTCCCTGTGGTTCAAATTCTATTTCATTTCCTATGATTTTCTCTTCCTTCCAAGCTAATCCCAATGCCATTTCTATTCCGGATGAACCTACAGAGAACAATGTTTTTTCTGTTGCCAATTTGTTAAAAACACTTCCAATAGTTTTTAGATGCTCCAAATTAAAGCCGTCAAAAAACAGAACCTCCGCTTTGTTGTTTGCAACAGCTTCAAGAACTTCTGGCACACCTTTTTCGATTGTGGTTAGATTGACCAGACTTATCGATTTGTCCGTTTGCTTTGCCAAATGCAAAGTCAAGTCAGCTTCGTGAGCTGGCGTAACGGGATGTTTGCTCATCGAAGGATGTCGGTCGATGCGGTAAATTTCTCCGTTTCCAATCGTTCCCATTCGGGCAAATAGATTTCCAAATACACAAAATCGTCCCAAATGTGGTGCTGATGGCGAAACCAACACCGTTTTTTGATTAAAAACTTTACTTCCTATTTCAATCGCTCTACCAATATTTCCCACGTGTGGCGCCGAATCGAAAGTGGAACAAACTTTATAATGAAAATGTGCCGGTTCAAAAATTTTCAAATTTTCGAAAGCAGGAAAAAGTTCCGCTTCCATTTCTGAAGGCGACATTGATCTGCTTTTACCGGCCAAGCCGATAGCCTGAATCCCTGGAAAACGGTCTAAGTCTTTTTGTTCTGGTTTTCGAAGAAAAAGAACCGTTTTCACTCCAGCCAATGTCAGGAATTCAAGGGCATCCGTAGAACCCGTGAAATCATCGCCATAATAGGCCAATAGCAATTTATCTTTCTGGTTCATTATTTAGAAAATTTCTTTACCGATTCGGCAAATTCTGGATATTTCAAAGCTGTTTCTTCCACGGACAAACCGTCAACGGCTCCTGTCCAGGCTTGCTGTAATGCGTTTACTCCGGCTTTTGGTCCCATTGGATGTGCCAAAATTCCGCCACCTGCCATATACAATAAATCGGTGGTTTGGGTTCTTCGGTAGGTTTCAACCGCTTGTCCGCCCCATTGTCCGGATGACACTACGGGCAATACTTCATATCCTCCCAAAAAGGGTTTCAAACACGATTTTATGGAAGTAACCACAGAATCATCTGATTCCCAAAATTTATTCTGAATGCCGTTTACGTGCAATTGATCTACTCCTGCCAACCGTTGGATTTTTTGATACGCCGGAAATTCAATTCCCAACAAAGGATGTCTGTTCAGCATTCCCCAACCGTTTCTATGACCGTGAATTACGAGTTCTCCTTGATCACAAATTTTCTTTGTCCCAGCCAGACCTACGCTATTGATGCTAATCATCGCGCAGCTTCCCTCTTCCTTTTTAATCAAGTCGTATTTTCGTTGCATCTCGTCAATTTCATCACTGATATTGAAGGCATACATCACTTTTTTTCCTGTTTTTTGTTCATTGTCACGGATGACTTTCATAATCGCTTTAACCCTGTCACCAAAAGGAGAATTGGCAGCAGATCCCATCAGTTCATCGTCTTTGATAAAATCAATTCCGGCATCGATCAATGATTTTACCAGAGTGGCGGTTTCATCAATACTAAGACCGATACTTGGTTTTATAATTGTGCCTATCATTGGCCTATCAGCTGGAACGTCACAAGATAATTTAGAACCTTTAAGACCAAATTTCGGTCCTTTAAAATGAGTTGCGAAAGAATCGGGAAGTTCAAAATCCATTAGTTTCAAACCGGTAAACTGCGTTATTTCATATAAATTCCCCTGCAAAGTACTGATTAAAACGGGCAAATTATAGCCAAAATTCTCTATTGACCAACTTACTTTAACCCTCGCCTTTTGGTATTTTTCCCCGGGAATACTTCCTCCTGGAATAGAAGGCGTATCTGATAAATCCAATAATTGAATGTCTTCCACTCTTGCGGCAAAGCGTTTTTTTAACTCTTCGGTTTCACCCGGAACGGATACAAAAGTTCCCGATGATTGTTCACCAGCCAAAACTGCCGAAGCCTGTTCTACATCATAAGGGGTTTCAATAAGATATTCTGCAAAAACTCTTTCCATTATTCTATTTTAAAAAATTATTTATCTGTCCTTATTTTACTTTTATTTCTATGGCTGAAACTGGAATCCAATTCCCTGCAGAAGCTTTCAACTGAATGTTTTCCTGCTGCCCATTCGATTGAATGATCGCGATACATTTCCCATTATAGACTTTGCAGGAACTGGCTTTGAACGAATCTAAACCTGCTTGATAGCCATTATCTACTCCTACCAACTTCCCTCCGCCGCTAACTTCAAAATCAATTAAATTGTTAGCGTTGGGCACCATATTTCCATTGGCATCGGTGATGGAAACCGTTACATACACTAAATCGTAACCATCATTTTGTATGGTTTGTTTATCGCCTACTAAAACTATTTTAGAGGCTGTACCCGCAGTATGAATTTCCTTTTCCAAGACTACTTTTCCGTTTTTTCTGGAAATGGCTTTTATCGTTCCTGGTTCAAATTTTACTCTCCAAGAAATATGCAAATCATCATTTTGTTTGGCTTTTTTACCTAATGATTTTCCGTTCAAGAACAATTCTACTTCATCGGCATTATTATAATACGCCCAAACATCTATTTCCTGGCCTGCTGTCCAGTTCCAATGCGGAAAAATATGCAATACCGGTTTGGTTGTCCATTCACTTTGGTACATATAATAGACATCCTTGGGAAAGCCCGCCAAATCTACGATTCCGAAATAAGAACTTCTTGCCGGATACGGATACGGGTCGGGTTCGCCCAGATAATCGAAACCTGTCCAGATGAAAGTTCCCGCCATAAAATCCTGTTTTTTAATGGTTTTCCAATTGGCTTCGTGTGTAGTTCCCCAATAGGATTGTACCTGATCGTAAGCCGTAACGGTCCAGTCTGCATTTCCGTCAAAAGGCGCACCGTGTTTCGGAGGCCAAGCCTTAATCCCATCCGAAGGAAAATCGTAATGCCCACGGGTTTCCAGAGCCGAAACACTTTCGGAAGCCAATATTTTTTGTCCTTTAAAACGAGTCGGAAAATCTTTGTAATCCTCGTGCTTGTAGTTGAATCCCAACAAATCCAAAGCACCCGATTGATAGATGAAATTTTTCTCTATAACATTCTCTGTCAAAGCGCTCGTAACGGGACGAGTGGTATCAAGCGATTTTACGATTTGAGCCAATTCTCTGGTAATGGCAATTCCAGTGCTGTCAAATTGTTCCCTGATTTCGTTTCCAATACTCCACATGATCACCGACGGATGGTTGCGGTCTCTCCTAATGAAATCTTCCAAATCCTGTTTGTGCCACGCATCCCAATCTTTATGGTAATCGTTGGTCACTTTTTTCTTTTTCCAAACATCGGTAAACTCAGCCTGAACAATAAATCCCATCTCATCGCACAATTGCATCATCTCCAACGAATGTGGATTGTGCGACATTCGGATGGCATTGGTTCCCATTTCTTTCAGGATTTTCAATTTTCTTTTGACGGCGTGAATGTTTTCTACAGCTCCCAAAGCTCCGTTGTCGTGATGCAGGCAAACGCCTAATATTTTCGTCGGAACACCATTCAGCGAAAAGCCTTTTTCGGCATCGAAATTGAAGAATCGGAATCCTAAAGGCGTTTCGTAATTATCGACTACTATTGAATTCTCATAAATTGTAGTGAGAATTTTGTGCATATTCGGATTTTTTGTATCCCATAATTTTGGCTGATTCACGCTTAGATTATGTACTTTTTTTGAAGTGGTATGGGCAGCTATTTTTTCAGTTGTAGTTGCATTGGCTACTTCTTTATTATTCGCATCCAGAATAGAAGTCACCAATTTGAATCCTTTTTCAGCATCGGTTTTATTTTCGATCGTTACCTCCAAATGTACCGAGGCTTTTTCTGTCGAAACTTCCGGCGTTGTAACATAAGTTCCCCATTTTGCGACGTGCAATTTTTCGCTGGCAACCAATCTTACATTTCTATAAATTCCCGATCCTGTGTACCATCTGGAATTGGGTTGCGCATCGTTATCTACTTTTACGGCAATGACGTTTTGCTGTGTTCCAAAATGCAAATATTGTGACAATTCATACCCAAATGAAATGTATCCATTCGGGCGAATGCCCAACGAATGCCCGTTAATCCATACTTCACTGTTTTTGAATACACCATCAAATTCTATTGAAACGGTTTTGTTCTTCCATCCTTCTGGAAGTCTAAATGTTTTGCGGTACCAACCCATTCCCGCCGGCAAAAATGCTTGTGCTTGTTTGGTTGGATTATCCTTATTAAACGCGCCTTCAATGCTCCAGTCGTGCGGCAATTGAAGTATTCTCCAATCAGCAGTATTGAAATTGGATTCAATCGCTGTTGGATAATCCCCTAATTTGAAGTTCCAGTTTTTATTGAAGTCTTCAACGATTCGGACTTGTTTTTTTGTTGAGGCGCAGGCAACCAGAAACAACAATACGATTGCTGTTCCGAGTTTTTGTAAAACGTTTTTATATAACATCATAATTTTATTCTTTTACCGCAAATTCGCAAATTATTAATCTAAATTGAAAGTAATGAAATTTACGAATTTGCAGTTAATTTAATTTTATTGAAACTCAAAAGAATCCAAAAGCAAGCCTTTCATATCATCTGATTCTATCGTGATTTTATACGTTCCAGCGTTGATATAACCGCCGGAAGTGGTATTTAATATCTTCCATTTTTCTGTGGCTGAAGGAAACTCAATCGTGTCATTTCGCATCAGGATTCCGTAGGCATCTTCCATTTTGAATTTGACTTTCAACGGCGTTTCATTTCGGTTCATAAAACGGAAACGCATCAGATAAATTCCCGCTACTCCCGGTTTTACTTCAAACTGAATGCTATTTTTCGATTTTTGTGTGAATTCGATGTAATCGGCTTTTTTGAAGTTTCCTTTTTCGATTCCGCTTCCAGTGGTTTTGGCAGTTTCTGCTTCCAAAAGTACAACCGGTCTGGAATCGTCTTTTTCGCCCATATCATACGTTGGAACAACCGCAATAGTACTTTGATTTTCTGAATTTTCGAAAAGTACTTTTTCTCCTTTTTTTACTTTTTTATGAAAAACCGAAAATTGTACTCTATCTGAATTTTTGGCCGTTTCATCTAATTTTTTATAACCGGAAATAGAATCCTTTGATGTACTAAAAAGATATACTTCTGAATCATCTTTAGCAACAAAAGAACCGGAAGCTTTCGAATTAGCTGATAATTGCAAATAATCAGCTCCAAAAACTTCAGCAGGCAATTGTGTAAAAACAACTTCCGAATCTGAATATTGTTTGGAATTGATATCCAGCCACGAACCGATTTTAGTTCCTGGATTACCCGCAACACTCTGAATATTTCGTGGCGATGCCGAAGCTCCTTTTATCGTTTTATCTTTGGTAGCAATAGCAATTGCCGAAATTATCGCCTGACCTGCCTTTACATTCGGGAATGAAATAGTGATTTTTCCGTTTTTGCTTTTTACAACAAAGGTTTTCTTAAGTGCAACATCGTGTCCGACTTCACTCCAAATATCAAAATCCTTTAGCACCACATTGTCACTGATGGCTACATCAAACAAGCGCCAACCTTTGCAATCCAATCCGCCACCGGTTCCGTACCAGGGTTCCGTGAAATATAATTCCACCAGATATTCGCCGTCCAGAGCAGGGAATTCGTAACGCAATTTGTCGATTCCATATCTGAAACTTTGAAACAATTTCCAATCTTTGGTTCCTGCAATAGGATCAAAAGTACTACGCTGACTGGCATAAAAATCAGGCAATTGTTTGAAATTATCCGTCCACGACAAAGAACCCCAAGTGTTTGTTCCGCTTTTATGAACGTCTGCCTGCCAAGTATTCCCGAGAGAATCCGTGATTTCGCTACCGCCACTGTTCACTCTGTAAATGTAATTGTAGGCTTTTTGAGGTTTTAAAATTGTTTCTTTCTTGGTTACTAATGCATTGAAATTAGGCGCTTTTGGCAAAGTATTCAAAACGATATAATCTTTGGCAACCGCTTTTCCGTTTACGTAACCTACGGCATACAAAACGTTGTATTGAATATTGACATTATTCCATTGAAAATGCTGACCCAATCCCGGATTTTTTAGTTTTCCCAGTGATGATTTATTCACATCATTGAACAGTTCTACGGCATCACAGTTCGAATACACATCGATTCCGTTTTTGATTCCCGGAGCATCCCAACGATTCGGCCAGGTGTGCGAAACGATATACACCATCGGGTTGGTTTTGTTCGAAACATAATTAGCGCGGTACATATAATACGAATCCAAAGGTTCGCCCCAAATGCTAAAAAGCCCTTTGTAATTCACCGGTCCCACTTTGTCAATATCTCGAAAACCTTCCCCGTTTTGCGTGCGTCCCGGATTTTCGTGTGAAGCAAAAAGCCAGTTGAATTGTCCCGCAATTTTATCTTTTACCGATTCGGCTTCGCGGACTTTTATTTCCATTAATTGGGAGAAACGGTTTTCACTCAAAGTTCCTTTTTGGTCGAATTCACCTTCGGTGTGTAAATCGTGTGAACGCCAAGCGCCGTATTCTCCGTTTAACAATTGCTTGCTCATTTCGACATCGTAATTAAACGGATCGCCACCATAGGTTCCCGACCAATTTTGCACAACATTCCAATCCGTTCCTTCTCCTCCGTTACAGGTTGTTACGATGCGTTGTGAAGCCGACATTGGATCCATTTCCCGAATGATTTTCGTGCATTCTTCTGCAAATGCTGCCGGAATAGTACTTTCGTTTTGCAATCCCCACATCACGACAGACGCATTATTTCTACGTTCTTTAATCCATTCTCGCAATAAGGTTTTGAAATTTTCCTTAAATTCTGGCGTGTCGTACCAAATGTGTGCCGAAAACTGACTCCAAAACAGGATTCCATTTTCGTCTAATTCTTCCTGATATTTTAAATTATGAGGCTGGTGGGCTTCGCGAAAAGCATTAAATCCTCCTGCTTTTATTTGTTCGATTCTCGAATGGATTTGCTCGTCTGAGAATGAATGACTGTTTCCGATTAAATGTTCGTATTCGCAGGTTCCGTTAATGAACAAAGGTTCGTCGTTGATGTAAAAACGGTTGTCTTTTCCGTCACGACTCACTGGCCAACTTACCCAACGGATTCCGTATGGTGTTTTTAGTTCGTCTATTTTTTTCCCGTTTTCAGAAATTGTGGTGACCAATTGGTACAAGTAAGGACTGGCGGGAGACCATAATTTTGGGTTTGAAATTTCGGGGAGTGTTTGTGCTATTTCTTTTGTTTCACCGGCAATGCTATTCGTTTCGCTTTTGGAAGTACTGATTTCCTTCCCTGCTGCATCGAAAAGCGTATTGACAATGGTTAGTTTTCGGTTGAAATTTCCGTAGTTTTTGATTTCGGTAGTAATGTTCAGAGTCGCTTTTTCTTTGGAAATTCCTTTGTCATTCCAAATGTGAACGCCAAAAGGTTCTATGCGGACTCCATCGGTAACGACTAAAGTGACTGGTCTGAAAATCCCCATTGGCTGTGAGCCTTCGGAGAATCCCCATTCTCCGGAACAGCCTCCACAAACCCAAGGCAAATCGGCAATGAATGACGGATGAGCCGCTTTAACCATTATATCATTTTCTTTTTCGAAAGAAACGGCATCGGTAATATCGACTGTAAAAGTGGTTCTTCCGCCTTTGTGTTCGCCTACTTTTTTGCCGTTTACCCAAACAGTCGCATACGAACTTACGCCTTCAAAATAAAGGAAAAGTCTTTTTCCTGAATCTGATTTATCCAGTTGTAAAATTTTGTGATACCAAGCGGTGCCGTGCAAATTCCCGTGTTTTGTTCTTCGGAAGCCGTAATACTGGTCCCAATTGTGGGGTATGTTTACTTTTTTCCATTGGGAATCCACTTTTGGATTGCTCACAAAGGCTTGTTCTTGTTGCGGAAGATTGTCCAAAACAATGGTTTCCCAAGAGGAGTTCAGCGAAACTTCTTTACGAAAGGATATTGCTTTTTCTTGGGTTTGCGACCAAGAAAAAGTAGATATAAAAAATAGTATGTAAATTAATTTCTTCATATTGCTGTTTATCCTCACCACTCCCGAAGCCTCGGGACTCTCCAAAGGAGAGGGAGCCGAAACTGGATAAGTGTAATTTTTAATTTCACTATTAGTATTTCAATCCTGTAAGGTTTCCAAAACATTGCAGGAAATCTGTTAACTTCAAAATATTCTATTCTCCCTTGTTTTGCGTGAGGGATGGCAGTGGAGCTCTTTTTGAGGCGATTTTTTTCGCCTCAAAAAAAAGCGGGAACGTACAGCTCGACCCGTAGTTTTTACGAAGGGTCACGCTCACATTAAAAAATGCACCTTAATAAAACAACCAATCTACCGCTCCTTTTTCGCCTTCGTCTATAAACCCAACATCACGAGTTGTAATCGTTTGATTCGCATCAATAAAACCTAAAATCAAAACTTTGCCTTTGCCCAAATCTAATTTATTTTCGCCGGGTTGAAACGTATATGTATGGATATTTACTCGCGGCAATTCTTTCAGATTCATCGCACTTGCCAAAATTACTTCGGCTTGACCGTACGCATTTCCGGCTGCATCAGTTTCCAGACTTGGCGGGAACAAGAATCTTTTCTGGTCGGAATTGAAATAACCGACAACCAGTTTTACGGCTTTGGTATTTTTGAATTTCAAATGCGTTCCGTTCTCATTTTGTGCAGTTTCCTCGAAGGTAATTCCTTTTAGATTTTGCAGTTCGGGAGCTATTTTTATCAGTTCGGAAATAGGAGTGCCATAGACTTTAGTTCCGTTTTTCACTGGATATGTTGCTTTGTTTGCGCTCAACAAAGTTACTTCGGCGGTTTGCCAAGGCTTGCCTACTGCCGTTTCTATTTTACCGTCTTTTGAAGATTTCAAAAGGGCAATATTTCGCTTGAAATTGGCTAACTCACGTTCGTAATGTGGCAACAATTCTGCCCAGGTTTTGTTGTTTCCGTCGTCTCCGCCAATCGGGATTCGACGTTGTGCGGTCTGCATACTGTTGGCATACAAATAATGATCTTTGGTTAGATTCACCAATAATTCGTAATGTTTGATGCTTTCTTCAAGATGCGGAAGGGCTTTATCCAAATCGGCAATTTCGTTGGAATAGCTGTAACGCAAGACCAGCAAAGCAGTTTTTACTTTCTCCGAAAAGAAATCGGCGAAGGCTTTGTAAGCGTGCATATCGTTTTTCAGGCGCAGGAATTCTTCCTTGTCTTTGGTCACTTTTGACTCGGCTTTATCAATAGCTTCAACGGCTAATTTTCCGTGTTGCGTGATTTCGGCTATTATTTGCGTTGGCAATTCCCCAACGTGCGGCTCTTTGTTCCATTCTTTTTTGGCGTATTCCAAAAGCAATTCTCCCACTGGCCCGCACGATTCGTGGAATCCAGGGTAAACTCTCCATTTGGCTGGATTTACTAATTGACTTTCGAACATTCCTAATAATAAAGTCTGACGATTTCCTTCGGTGATTCCGAAACGTCGTAATGTTTTTGGAGCGATTTCTCCGGCTTCTTCGTAGGCTTTCAGAATGTTATTTGCACCTTCTGTATCAGTTCCGAATTTATCCGCCAATTGTTTGTCCCAATATTGGATTTCGGCAGTTCTGTCTCTTTTACTTTCCCAGGCATATCTTGCCCAAGCCTTGTACCAAATCCAATCGCGATCCATTTCCAACAATCGCTTATCGGTTTTATCTGCCGTGTAAGGCCAGTCCCAATAGGATGATTGCGGGTACAAATGCAGCGCATTGGCACCGTGAATATTATGCATTGCCTGAACCGTTTTTTGGATAAAATCCGGTGACCCGTATCGGAAAGGTTCCAAATTCGCCAAAATATGTACGTTTGAAATGTGTACCGAATTCAACGAACTCAACTTTTTGTGAATTTCTCCCCAAGGGCCACGAGGCGTGTAAGTTGTCAAGGACTCTCCGTTGTACTTGTGCATCGTGTATAAATTTTTATACAACGGAAGCGATTTTTCCATTACCAAAGGCGCATCGGTATCGTGCGCACGAAGAATAATTGGTGGTTCGTCAGTTCTTCCCAAGGTTTTCATACCATCCTGAACTCCCGGAATGATGGTTTTTGTAAACCATTCGACATCATCGTCGATAGTATTTATGGCTTCCCCCAAACATACTAACAATCCTACGTTTGGATATTTTTCGATAAAAGCGGTAATTGATTTTTTGGTGTAATCAGCGATTTCAGGCGTAATCGGACGTGAACGATCCTGTGTTTTGATGTTGTAATGCTCCGCAAAAGGCTTGGAAACAATGATATTGTAGAACATCTGAATCACCCAGATTCCCCTTTTGTTCGCCTCTACGGTTAGGTAATTATAAATTTCTTCGTTCTTTTTGAAATCTTCTTCGCTTACTTCTAATGCGAACGGATAATCTTTTAGTTTTACCAAAGAGGCAAACGGATGTCCGTTCCATAAATACAGTGAATTTAGTCTGTTGTCAACCATCATATCCAGATACTTTGTCCACAGTTTTTTATCGTAAAACCAAGGAAAAGATTCCGGTGTGTATGGATACTCGTAAACGTCTCTTCCCGGAAGATACACCGGTTTTTGAACTCCGATACACGAGCCTCTCAAAACCATTTCGGGACTGTCATCGATATTAATTTCTGACGGAATTTCACCTGAAGTTTTGATTCGGTCTGCCAATTCCAAAGCGCCGTACAAAGCTCCGGTTGCATCGGTTCCTTCAATGAAAATGATGTTTTTTTGCGTGCGGATTTGAAAACCCTCTTTTTTTGTTAGTTGGCTGTCGTCGATTTTAGCGTTTTTTGCGTTTTGCTTCCAAAAATCAGTTCCTTTTTCGCCAATAACGATTACTTTATCTTTTGATTTTTTAGGCGTTTTGTCTGCAAAAGTTATTTTGAAGCCTTTTGATGTTGCGGTTTCTGATAGTTTTTCGGCACCATATTGCGCTCTTGGTGCTTTGGCATCACGAACGATGGTGATGTTTTGCGCTGATGCAAAAGTGACAAATAATCCTAAAAAAAATATGCTTAAATATTTCATTGTATTGTGATTTTTGTTTTGCCACAAAGTCTCAAAGACGCAAAGTTTTTAAAAGTCAATAATTTATTAAAACCATTGAACTTAAATTTTCTTTGTGGCTTTGTGCCTTCGTGGCATTTAATTTTTTAATTCTGAAAAATGCGTTTTAAATATGCAACGTTAGCTCCGTAATTCGCTTTTACATTATGTACTTGAGTCACATCACGAGAACGTTCTACAATCAGCCAGCCTTTCCAGTTCATCTCGTCCAGCGTTTTTTTGATTTTTGGCATATCGACATTTTTATCGTTTTCTAACCAAACGTTATCTGTTGTGGAAGCGTGAATCTGAGCCAGATGTTTTTTGCCTAAAATCTTCAATTCGGCTGCGATGTCTCTTCCATTATCTACGGCGTTCGCAAAATTAAAAGAACTTTTGATGTGTTTACAGCCAATTTCTTCCAACAGTTTTTTCTCTTCGGTAGCGTTTAGTGAAGTTTCGATGGCAATGACACCACCTATTTTGCCTACTTGTTTTCCTGCCCATTTTAATCTTTCGATAATTATTGGATGTAATTCCGGATTTTTTGTTAAATCGCTTTCTGTACCCAAAGGCAAATAAGCAACTTTAACTTTCATGTTTTTCATTGTTGAAACACAATCATTAATCATCAATGTGATCGAATCTCTTTTGGCGAATGACTGTGCATAGAATCCTGACATCGCGATGGAACTGATTCCGACACCTGTTTCTTTAGATTTATCCAAAAACTTTTGTCTTTCAATCGGGTCGCCTAATTTGCTGTCGAATGTAGGTCTGTTTCCCAAACCTCCCATATCCAGTTCGATTCCGTCTGCTTTTATTTCGGCAGCCAAAGCAAAAGAACCCAATTTTTGTCTTTTTAAAATCATCCAGTCGCAAACTGCCACTTTGTAGCGTTGCTTTTTTGATGATTGAGCCGAAACTTCGCTATTGAATGCTCCCGATAAAACAACAAGCATCACAATGATTAGGCTCCTTTGAAAATTAATTAATTTCATAGTATATTTTTTACCATTAAGAAAATTAAGTGTGATACTTAATAAAACTTAACTTTCTTAATGGTTAATTTTTAAATCTATTCTTCTTCCGCTTTAACGGCTTTTACCTCTTTATTTTCATCACCAGGCCAAATTCCGTTTTTGATAGGAAGGGCTTTTAATTTTGTTGGATCGATTTTTACGTATTTCAGTTTTTCTCTTCTCCAGGTGTAAACGATATGCACCATTCCGTCTGAACTCTGGATCATCGATGGATACGAATATTGGCTAATTTTCGAATCTTCCAAAACCAATACCGCTTTCCAATTGATTCCGTCGTCAGAAATAGAAAGATTCAAAGGTGTTCTTGGTCCTTTGACTAAATCCCCAGGAGGCAAAACGTGATTATAAACCAATAAGTGTTTACCGTTTTTAAGCGTTACGGCATCGGTTCCGGAGTTATTATTTGGCAAACCAATCAAAGATACATCCGACCAAGTTTTTCCGTTGTCTTTTGAAAACGTGCTAAAAATAGCTCTATTTCTGGTTCTTCCAATGGCCTGAATACTTCCATCTTTATGAAAAAGAATACTTGGCTGAATGGCATTAATTTTTTGTTTTCCTCTGGATAAAGTATCTCCCATAACCCAAGTTTTTCCAAAATCGGGAGTCGATTCCATACGCAAACGCCAGCCATCACCTTCGATGCTTGAAGGAAGCAATAGTGTTCCGTTACTCAATAAAACTGGTTTGTTTTTGATTGGCCCCAAGAATCCGTCAGGCATTTTCTCCGCTTCCGACCAAGTTTTTCCACCATCAGAAGACCTTCTTAACATTCCCCACCATTCTGATGGTTTCGGTCCAATTTTATAAAACAACATCAAATCTCCACCCGGAATTTGGTACAAAACAGGATTCCACGTTGGTAATCTTGGCCCTTCTTTCATTACACCATCAGCCACTTTCACTCCTTCGCCCCATTTATCGCTTCCTTTTGGTTTGATAGCTACATAAATACAAACATCAGGATTTCTTTCAGCAGTTCCGCCAAACCAAGACGACACTAAATCTCCGTTAGTTGCTTCCACAATGGTTACAGCATGACAAGAAGGATAAGGTGCCTTATCATATATAAATTCATCTACTAAAATTCCTTCTTTCCAAGTCTTTTTTTCCAAAGCAGATTTACAGCTTCCTAAAAGTAGTACGGTTAAAAGGAGAAGGGTTGTCTTTAAGGTTTTCATTACTATTGTTTTATATTATTTGTATTTATTTGATAAGATCCCGATGGTAATTCAAGCACCAATTTGTTGTTTTCTATTTTACAGGATTTTGAAACTTTTTCATTATTTACTTTCACATCCGAAGCATTCGTTGTTGGCAAATACACCAAGGCCGATGAATTAGCTGGAATGATAATTTTCCAAACTAAATTGGTTTTGCTTGTCTTCCAATCGCTTTTAATCAGGCCGTAAATTGATTCGTAAGAAGCATTTACATAAGTCAATCCAGCCTTGAAATCAGGTTTCATAATGATTTGCTTGAAACCCGGAGTTTCGGGATTGCTCTTGATTCCCGCCATATTTTCATAATACCAAATCAACAAATCACCCAAAAGCATCACGTGATTTTGAGAATTCATTGTTGGGTCAGCGGTGTTTCCGTTCCATAATTCCCAAATGGTTGTCGCTCCATTTTCTACCATATAACCCCAACTTGGATAGGTTTTGTTTGAAGCCAATTTATAAGCCAAATCTCCTCTTCCAAAATTCGTTAAGGTTCGCATCAAAAATTGGGTTCCAATGACACCGGTACTAATATGTCCGTTCTTAGTAACCTCAACTTCGTGAACCATACTTTGAAATACTTTCTCTTTTAAGTTTTCAGGAACCAGACCAAAAGCCAAAGGCAATACGTTTGCCGTCACGGTATTATTAGCGTAGTTGTTTGTTGCAACATTCAAATATTTCGCATTGAATGCTATTTTGATTCTTATTGACAAATCCTCATAATGTACAATATCGGCTTCAGCATTCGCGATTTTGGCAAATTTTTTCATTATTCCCAACAGCTGATAATAAAAGGCACTCGATAACAATCCACCATCCGTTAAGCGAGTCGGATCTTTGGAACGAATCAATTCTAATGATTCCGGTGGAACACACCAATCTCCATATTTATCCTTGTCCATTAAATCGTTTTGCAAATAATTTTCCTCCATATATGTCATCCATTTTTTCATTGATGGATACTGCTTTTTAACTACTGCTGCATCGGCAAATTGTTGGTACAACATATCGGCAACCGTGATGTACGTTCCCGGCCAAGTCACATTATCGCCATAATAACGCCAAAATGCCGGTGCCACATCAGGTAATCCTCCATCCTGGGTTTGGGAATATTTAATATCATCCAGCCATTTGGCATACAAAGTTTGGTTATCGAATAAAAAACTTTCGCCATAAGCGCCCGTTGTTCGGTCTCCCAACCAAGGCTGACGCTCGTTTCGTTGTGGACAATCAATTGGCATTCCTTTGTAATTTCCCCTGATTCCCCAATAGGCATTTTTAAAAATTTGGTTCATCGTGGCATCCGAAGATTCAAAAGTTCCAGTTGTTTTGATGTCGTCATACACCACTTTCCCTATGAAATTATCCAATGTTGGTTTGGTGGTATAACCTGAAATTTCTACGAATCGGAAACCGTGAAATATAAAACGAGGTTCCCAAATTTCTTCTCCTTCGCCTTTCAACGTATAAACATCCGTTGTTTTAGCATCCCGCAAATTGGCAATATAAAGCGAACCGTCAGCCTGCAAAGATTCGACAAACTTCATCGTGATTTGATCGCCACTTTTTCCTTTTGCTTTCAGTTGCAACCAGCCCACCATATTTTGCCCCATATCCAAAATGTAAGTTCCTTTTGGAGTAGTTTTTATCGAAAGTGGTTTTACTTCGCCCATGATTTTCATATTCGGTGTCATTTGGGCTTCATAAAAACCGCCCGGTTCCTGCACGTATCTGGCATTTACCCAAGTTTTATCGTCGAAATTGGTTCTGTTCCAATCTTTCATTTCTTTGCGGGCATCGTATTCTTCTCCGTCATATTCGTTGTTGGACAAAATAGGTCCGTCAGTGGTTAGTTTCCAGGTATCATCTGTTCTGATTACTTCTTTGCTTCCATCAGCATATTCAATAAATAACTGCAACGCCATTTTTGGGAAACCGAATGATTTTATTTTATATGGTTTGTAATCCTGACGCATCGCAAAAAAACGTCCGTTTCCTAAAATCGTTCCCAACATATTTTTGCCTTCTTTCAATTGAGAAGTCACATCAAAAACATTGTATTTTACGTTTTTGGTGTAGTCTGTTGCAACGGGAGCCAATACCTGATCGCCAATTTTTTTTCCGTTGATATACAACTCATACAAGCCCATCCCCATAATATAGACTTTGGCTTCTTTAATTGGCTTCTTTAAATCAATTTCTTTCCTTAAATAACGAGCTGACAACCTGGCGAACTGACTTACACTATCCAAAGGAGATACTTTATCATATCCTATCCAACGCGTCGATTTCCAATCCGCATAGGTTAAAATTCCAATGCTAAAATGAGCACTCCAATTCGATTTAATCTCTCCTTTATTCGTCCAAACGGTTACTTTCCAAAACGCATTTTGTCTGTTTTCTAATCGTTTTCCGTTATAAATAATATTGACAGATTCATTGCTTTCTACTTTTCCACTATCCCATAAATCGGCTTTATTCGCATTCAGATTTTCTAAAGTCGAAGCCACTATAATTTGAAAGGCTGTTTGTTTGACAGCATTAGCATCCGCCTTTATTTGCCAACTCAAACGGGGTTGTACCACATCGATTCCTTCCGGATTGACCAGCATTTCGCATTGCAAATTCTTGACGCTGATTTTATTTTGGGCTTTCGCCAAAGAAAAACAGAGCGATGCAATTAAGATGAATGTATATAGAAATGTTTTTTTCATGATTCTATTTATAATTTAATTTTTAACGGATTAAAATCCGTTGCTACAATTTGTCCCGTTCCTACATCCAACGGATTAAAATCCGTCGCTACAATATGTCCCGTTCCTACGGAACTTACATTATGTTCTAGAGCCATCGGCTCGGATTATTTTGTAGGGCTGGACTTTAGTCCAGTTTATAATGCGAAACATCATAAAAAGAGCCGTAGGCTCGGTCCATTTTTTTTATTCCGACACTAATTTCTCCAGTTTTTCTGAAGCAACAATTTCCCTTCCGTTTTTGAAAATTTTAAACCCTTTTCCTTTATGGTATCTTTCCCCTGTTTTATCCCAAAGAATAGTGATGATATTTCCATGGTACAACACATTATCCAAACAAAACCAATCCCATTTATCTTGTGGAATTAATGGATTCACCTCTATTTTCTCATCTGCTCTAGGTCGTAATCCCACTACTCCGGTAATCATTAAATCATTGAAAGTTGAATGATTGTAATAACGGCTTCGTTCCCTGTCGCCCATTAACCAATAACCTGTCGTTTCGTCTAAGTATTCTCCCAGATAAGGTTTCCCGCGATAGTACTGTGATTGTACATACAGATCCATCTGCTTGAAATAATCCGTTTTACCAACGCTATTTTGATTATAATTATTCAAAACATTAGCCAAAGCCGTCAAAGTTTGCGAGCTTGCAAAAGGCCAAATCGCTCCGTCCCATTCACAAGTTCCGGTACCGTGCGTTCTAAAACGAGGGCTTCTGCGCTCGGCAGTTGTCAACCCAAAAGGGGCCGAAAACCCTTTTTCATCCTTAATTTGTTCCCAGGCTTTTTCAAATCCTTTATCCTTTTGCGGCAAATTGAAATACCAAGGGATAAACCCAATCGCTTCTCTTACTTGCGCTAACGTATCTTTTTCGGTAAAGGTTTCAAAGAAAGTATTTTTAGGATTCCATAATTTGGTTTCCACTAATTTTTGAAGCGTATCGGCTTTTGCAGTGAAATAACTTTCTTGTTTTACATCCCCTTTTATCTTGGCTATATTCGCCAAAGCCTTTGCATTTCCAAACATATAGCTATTAATCGTCGGACGTGCATTTCTGAATTTTCTTGCCCCGCTTAATGATTCTTCCATTCCGTCTTTTACGTCAAACTGCCAAAACAATCCATCTTTTCGTTTTCTATCGCCTTCCCAAGCCGCATATTCATTCACCAAATCAGGAAACATATCCAACAGAAATTTATCATCTTTATTCACCAAATACCGATTGTACAAGGCATCTGCTGTCCAACTGCTAAAGGTTCTCAGTTTTTTCATCGGTTTGCCATCCTGGCCTCTAAACCATAAATGAACGTCTTGCTCGATATATTCCGGATTATGCACCCACCTGAATTCATTGATGTGATGCCCTAATGCACAACTAATCATGTTGTATTTATCGGCATACGAACGGTCCACCAAAAATTCTGTAATCGCAAATCCCTGAGGTGTTTTCTTGATGTGTTTGCGCGCACTCCACCAACGGAAATAATAAATTTCTTCAAAATTTTGCTGTGGGCATTCAAACAACGGAATATTGGATTTCATCCAAACCCAAGCACTGTCATTCGGAATCGCAAATTTCAAATTCTCGTCTTCCATCGTGTTGAAATAATCCACATAATGCTTGAAATTATCGGCTTTCAAGATGACAGCCGATCCCTTGGAATGTGCCCCGGATTTACAGCCGCTATTCAAGGCAGCCATCAAGATTACGAAAGCAATTATTCTGTATTTAAAATGGTGTAACATATTCAAATTATTTTATTTATTTGGGCGTGACCCTTCGTGAAAAACTTCGGGTCGTGCTGTACGTTCCTGCTTTTTTTTGATCGGCAAAAAAAGCCTCTCAAAAAAAGAGCTCCACTGCCATCACTCACGCGGACACAACAACATTTATTCAATTTCTACTCCTGAACGCTCTTTTTTGACCTTTTAGGTTTGATCTTTTTTTTTCCTGTTTTTGTCATTTCGATGTAGAAAACACATCCAATATTCCACAACAGTGCGTGCTCAACTTGTGTGATTCCTCTTGCGTCGGAATGACAAACTAGACTTGCTTTTTGTATTTAATTCCCATAAAAAGTAAAAGTCTCTCCCGCTTTCATTTCCACATCATATTCATTGTACTTTGGTAATTCCACTGTTTTGATAACTGCTTTTTCCGAAATGATTGGTTTCTTGACATTCACATCCAAAAACAACGGATTTGGATTTTTTCCTTTTGCTTTTTTAATTTGGATTCCCTCGCTGCCACGCAAAGTATTTTCTAATCGCAGTCTGCAATTCCCTCCAATTTTTGAATAAATTTTCAAAGTCGAAACTGTATTGTTTTTCCATACCATATCGATTACAAAACCACCTCTTGAAACCAGTCCTTTCACAGAACCATCTTTCCATACGCTAGGCAAAGCAGGCAATAATTGAATCGCCCCTTCCTGACTTTGCATCAACATTTCGGCAATTCCTGCGGTGCACCCAAAGTTCCCATCTATTTGAAACGGTTGGTGCGCATCGAGCATATTTGGATACGTTCCCCCTCCTTTACGTTGCTCCGGCGTAACCAAATGCAACTGATCCTGTAATAATTTATAGGCATGGTTTCCGTCTAATAATCTCGCCCAAAAATTTACTTTCCAACCCATAGACCAACCTGTAGATTCATCGCCTCTTTGCGCCAAAGTAGTTTTGGCCGCTTGTGTCAATTCCGGAGTTTTGAAAGGCGAAATTTGATTGCTTGGAAACAAACCATATAAATGAGAAATATGTCTGTGTTTGTCTTCCGGGTTGTCCCAATCTTCCATCCATTCTTGTAACTGACCGTATTTTCCAATTCTCATGGGTCCCATTTTAGCCAATGCCTGACTCAATTTTTGGGCAAATGCACCCTCTTCCGAAACTATTTTTGTTGCTGCAATCACATTGCTAAACAAATCAAAAACCAATTGGTTGTCCATAGTCGTCCCTGCTGCAAGAGTTGCTTTTCCAGAACCACCAAAGTGTTCGTGTTCGGGAGAATTGGATGGCACCACCACGAGGAATCCTGTTTTGGGATCAGCAACCATAAAATCAAGAAAGAAAGTAGCCGCACCTTTCATGATGGGATAAATTTCTTTTAAATATTTTTTATCTCCTGTGTACAAATACCTTTCCCATAAATCTTGGCAGACCCAAGCACCACCTGAAGGCCACATTCCCGAAGTAGCAAAATCTACTGGCCCTGTTATACGCCAAATATCGGTATTGTGGTGCAACACCCAACCATTTGCTCCATACATCATCTTGGCGGTTTCTTGTCCTGTGACGCTTAATTCTTTTGCCATTTGAATAAAAGGCTCATGCATTTCAGAAAGATTAGTTAGCTCAGCCGGCCAATAATTCATCTCGGCATTGATGTTCATTGTGTATTTACTTTCCCAAGGAGGAGAAAGCATATCATTCCAAATTCCTTGTAAATTGGCGGGTTGTCCCCCCGGTTGTGAACTCGAAATTAAAAGATACCGTCCAAATTGAAAATACAATGACGCCAATTGCGGATCAAATTGTTTCGAGAAATTTCGTATCCTTTCGTCTGTCGTTTGTTTCGCAATTTCATTTGTTCCCAAGTCTAAAGAAACTCTATTGAAAAATTTCTGATAGTAGGCTACGTGCGCTTTTTTTATAGTTCCGAAATCTTTGGTAATGGCTTGCGCCAAATAGGCTTTACTTTTAGCCACTTCATCTTCGGTGATATCCTGATAATTTTTGAAATTAGTGGCAATTGATATATATAGCGTCACCTCATCGGCTTTGTTGATGCTAATGATTCCGTTGCTTGCAGTAACTTCACCGCCTTTGTTTTTGGCTTGAATTCTTCCTTGAAATTTTACTTTCCCTTTTTGTCCTTCGAAGGTGCCTGAAACTCCGGACAATGCGATTTGATCTCCTTCGGTAGCAGGAACTGTTTTGTCAAACGGACTGTTCATAAACACATTACAGGTAATATTTCCCGGCTGGCTTGCCGACAATTTTACTACAATAACCTGATCTGAAAACGAAGCCAATATTTCTCTTGTAAATTCTACTCCATTGACGGTGTATTTTACTTTTGCAGTAGCATTATCAATGTTTAAATCTCGGTAATAATTGGTATATTTTTGATGCCCCGGAAACGAAATATAGGCACTCCCAAAAGTTTGATAGGGCATTCCGTTATTGGTTTTCGACATCATTTCTTTGTCGGTCAAAGCTTGGGCTTCATCGTATTTTCCATCAAAAATTAATTGCCTCACTATTGGCAAAGACTTCAATCCATTGGGATGCGCATTGCTGTTTGGCGAACCTCCCCAAATGGTTTCTTCGTTGATTTGCAAACGTTCAACTGCCGGATCGCCAAAAACCATAGCGCCCAAACGACCATTCCCCAAAGGCAACGCTTCGTTCCAAATGGCAGCCGGTTTATCATACCAAAGTTTTAGTTCCCCTGTGGTTTGTGCAGTTATATTCTGGACTCCAACAAGAAACAGTATCCCGAAAAAAACACTGGCAATTTTATTTCTTAACTTCATATACTTTATGATTTTTTTCTCCAAACATTTCATATAACTTGTTAATATCCTTTATGGCATTGGCCGGTAATTTTTCACCTTTGTCGCCAAAAACAAACATTTTTTCTTTGGGTTCCATTACGCAGGTTGATTCGTCAATTTCGCCTTTTGCATTCTTCACTTTATTTAAATCCAAACCTAAATACTTGGCCATAAACGGATACAAAGCCATCCGTTTTGAAACTCCAAAATCATGTCCTTCATTAGGAAAATGAGCATTTTCCACTAGATTTTTTTTATCATAAAAACCATAAGTGCGTTGGATAAAAGGGAATTCTAATTCTGGAACAGCCAGCGTCCAATCTTTTCCATCCGAAACAATCAATTGTGGTTTTGGTGCCATCATTGCCGAGATTTCAGCATTATTGGTTCCGTTGCCACACAAATGAATGCCACGACCGCTTTCGCAGGGACAACCTCCAGAAAAATGGGACGAAACCATTACAACGGGAGCAGAAACCGTAATCCTGTCATCTAAAGCTGCCAAAAACATCGTGTGCGAACCGCCACCGGAACCTCCCGTAACGCCAACGCGAGAAACATCAGCATTTTTAATCGTTGCTAAATAATCCAACAACCGTATTCCGCTTAAAACCTGAACCGTCGATGCAATACTATTTCGGTGTGTCTGTTCCGGAAATTGGAGCAAGGATTCTCCCCAGGCAAACAAATCATAACTCACTACAATTGCGCCCATTTTGGCCATTATGGCGCAACGGTGTTGCTCATCGTTTCTATATCTTCCGTCTCCAAAATGTCCATCAGGCGTTAAAATAATAGCCGCTTTTTTATTTAAAGGATAGGGTTTGTATATGGAACCGGTCACGTAAACTCCCGGAAGGATTTCCAACCCAATATTTTCTACACTATAGTCTTTGTAAATCCTTTTTGGAGTTAAAATTGGTTTTGATTTTGGCATAGGTGGTGCTTTATCCAAACCAAATGAAGTGCGCATACAAGCTTTCAATTCTTTTTTTCTCGCTTCCCAATCGGATAATTTTGGATATAAATTGGTCAAAAAATCCAGACGTTCTTTTCCTTTATCAACAGAAACTTTATGACTTTCAAATTTTCGAACCAGATAACTTCCATCGGGTTGCTTGAAATAAGTCAACTCAAAAGGAACTAAAACATTGGCCAAAGAAACTTCCAAATTGCCTTGTTCAATTCTCCAATCGGCATAGTCCAGTTCTTTTCCTTTTAATAAACCTCTATCATCCGTAATGATGATATGAAAAATAGTTTCAATCTTTTTGATGGTTTCCGTAACCGGTTTTCTGAAATTTTCATCTGAAGTTTGTGCTTGAACATTGGAAAATAGCAATGCGAAAATTGAAACTAGTACCGCACGCTTTATGTTTTTAATGGTATTCATAATTCTATATTCTTTATAATTTGCATTCTATTGTATAAATTCCCGAACCTAATTTCAAAGTAGCTTTCTTTTGATTCGCATCAAAACCCAAATCTAATTTCAATTTTTCCAGGGATTTTCCATTTACTTTTATTTTCGTATTTCTCTCAACTGGTAATTTTACTGTCGCCGATGTATTGGCTGGAATTTCAATTTTCAAGAATAATTTTCCATCTTTTTTCTCCCATTCGGAAGTGATTTTACCATAAATTGATTTATAGTTTGCTTTTACAAAAGTCATGTCGCCCACCATTTCCGGTTGGATAAAGAAATGTTTAAATCCAGGATTTTCATCATCTGAAACAATTCCGGCCAAACTTTGGTAAAACCATTCTTCAATTTGTCCCATCATAAAATGATTCCAGGAATTTCCTTTACGGGGATCCCATTGCTCAGTCAAGGTGGTCAAGCCAAATTTTATTTGGAAACCATAACCCGGCGCATCATAATGATTGTTCATTTTATACATCATTTCATTTTCACCATTTCGAGCCAAAGCTTGAAATAAATAGCGGTTCCCAACATCTCCTGTAGTCAATCTATCTCCTTTGGCTTTAATATCTTCCAATAAATTATCCATCACCGCTTGTTTGTATTGCGGTTCTACAATATCCATAAAAACAGGAACAGCGTTGCTAAACTGACTACTCGTACCGTATTGTTTGGTTTCTTTGTTGAAAAATTCGGTATTGAAAGCCGTTTTAATATCAGAAGCCAGTGTTTCGTATTTCGCAATATCACCTCCTTTGTTCAATAATTTTGCTGCTTTTGCCAACAAATGTGTCCCATAATAATAATGAGAAGTTGCCGAAAGTGCAATGGGACTGTTTTTTGAATAACCCGCTGGATGCGTACCATAATCGTACCAATCGCCCAATCCGTGTGAAACAATATGATTGATTGATTTTGTCCCTAAATAATCGACATATTTTTTCATTACGGGATAATATTTTTCCAATAAGGAAGCATCTCCATATTGTTGATAATATATCCAAGGCAAAATAACGCCAGTTACGCCCCATTCCGGAGAATCGGTGAAATCACCTCCAAAAACAACATACTCGGGAGCGATAGTCGGAATCAAACCGTTCTCTCTTTGGGCATCGGCAATGTTTTGCATCGAACTGGGAATATAGCTTTCCAAATTATAATTGAACATTAAACCTGGTCCGTTTAAATGAATTTCCTCTAACCATCCTAATTTTTCACGTTGAGGACAATCGGTAAACACACTCTGAAAATTACTCTTGATGGCATTGTTAATCAATTCGTGCGTTTTGTTGAAGATGTCATTGGAACATTCAAAAGTTCCTGCTTCACCCGCAGAATTGTATATAAAATTAGATTTTAAATCTAAAAGTGTCGGGAAATTTTCATTCTTGGTGCCTTTATAATTGATGTTCTCCATCTGAACATATTGAAAACCATAATAACTGAATTTTGGTTGCCATTCTTCTATGCCGTCACCTTTTAATGTATAATCATAATAATACGGTTTCCCTGTTTTTCCCTGTCCGACCGTTCCGTCTTCATTCAAGCTTTCACCTACCCAAACGCGAACTGTTTGACCTTTTTTTCCTTTGACTTTGATGGTTGTAAATCCGGAAAGATTCTGTCCCATATTGAAAACATAGGTGTTTGGTTTAATTTCTTTTGCTTCCTTAACCTCATACTTTTTTTGTATGGTAATTGGCGTTGCAGTTTGCGCTCCCAAAATCCCTTTTGGAGCCTCCTGAACGACTACTTTTTTCCAATTTGAATCATTAAATCCTTTACTATCCCAACCTTTTTGTTCCAAGTTAGCATTGTAATCTTCCCCTCCAAAAATACTATTGAAAGTAATCGGGCTTTTGCTGTATTTCCAGCTCTCATCAGACTTTATAATGGCTGTAGAACCGTCTTTATAAACCACTTTCATCTTGAAAAATAAAGTTGGCGGGCCAAAACTCACAAAGAACTTGGCATACCTTTCGGCAACCATATTGTACATTCCGTTTCCTAACAGCACTCCTATTACATTTTCTCCTTTTTGCAAGGCATCAGCTTTAAGTTCATAGGTATTGTAATTGACTGTTTTGTCATAATCAGTCCACAACGGCGTAAACTCGCTATTGCCAACTTTTTTTCCATTTATAGTCAATTCATAATGTCCCAAACCCGAAATATAAACCACGGCTTCCTTGATTTCTTTGGTGACCGCGAATGATTTGCGAAGCATAATACTTCTGCGTGCCAGAGAATCGGAAGCATTGATTATGGCTTCCTTTTTCTCTTTTTTGAAAGTCGCCGTATGGTAATTTCTGCCTTCCGGCAAATGACTGTTTGCTTTTGTAATCGCGCCAATCCAAGTTGGATTCAAATCGGATTCCGAGGGTGCGATTCTGAAAGAAGCTGTTTTACTCCAATTGGAAGACTTGTTCTTTTGATTCCAAACTTTAACTTTCCAGAAGTATTTGGTTTCGCTTTTTAAAGCAGTTCCTTTGCAACTTATTTGAAGATTTTTATTTGAAATCACTTTTCCGCTATCCCAAACATCTCCTTCATTATCATGTAATTTTTTCTCGGAAGAAGCTACCAAAATCTGATACGCAGTTTGCGACACATTCGATGCTGTAGAAACCAATTGCCAGCTTAATCTAGGTTGATTTTGAATTACTGCCAATGGATTTTCTGCCATTTCGCATTTTAAATGGTCAGCGGTAATTTGTCCATTAGAACTAAAAGCTACTAAAAGACAAAAGAGGAGTAATATGTTTTTTATATTCTTCATAGTTTTTGTTGCACGCAGATCTTGCAGATTTACGCAGATTCTGTTTTAAAGCTTTTTTGTAATCAGAGACTGAATATTAAACACGGCTTCAGGAATTAATTTACCCACATCTGGCAGATCGGTAAAATCGGGTGTATCTGGAGCTGTATCTGGATTTGGCGTAAAACGCTGTTCACCGGTGCGGAACATAATGCGTGAAATACCATCTACCGGAGCATAGAATATCTTAAAAGTCTCTTTGCTATCATTCACTTTTACAGTATAGGAACGAGATGTAACATCTAATTTGACCGTAAGCGTATATTCTTTTCCTGCTTCGTATTTTGTAATTCCACCGAAGCGAGCGCCGTGTTTTACTTTTAATTCTCCATCCGAATCAAACACTAATCGAATCGCAGGAAGTCCTTGTTTGTTTTGAAATTCAATTTGCAATAGACCGTGATTGTTTTGCTCCGGTTTTACGGTAAAAGTCGCTTCCATTTTTTCGGCAAACGGAATCACGCGCTCTGCACGAGAATAATCAAAAGCATCCTGATCTCTTAATGTCAGCCATTTTTTGCCATCGGTTTTCTTTTCTACTTTGGCGGAAGCCCAAGACAAATCGTATGTATTCCACATTTTTAATTCTTGTCCATTAGGAAGTTCATTAAAAATATCTTTGGCATTTTCAGTTACAACACTCGTCACGGGAACTGGAATTGAAGCCACCCAAATATCTTCTTTGTTCACGCTATAACTTACCCAAAGTTTTCCGTCTGGCGGAGTCCCATCGGTTTGAGGAATTCCACGAACGTATTGTGGGCCGGCGGATTTGTAATTTCCTCCGTAACGCATCGGACTTACTTCTCCGTGAACCAATAATAAATCTTTATAATTTAACCCATCATCACTGGTTGAAATCGCCAATGGCCAACGGTATTCCGATGGATTATAAACCGTAGCATACCGATTATCCGATGTTTTTTGTCCCCAGATTTTGGCATTGCTATTCACAAAACCAGGCGCTCTCACCGGACTGTATTTCCAAGTTTTTCCTTCATCTTTACTGATAGAAGTCAGGGCAAATTTCCATAAACCAACTACATTTCCATTTGGTAAATGGTAATAATTGAAGGCCTTAAATTGTTTTTTTAACGGAATTAAAGCGTCATCTCTATCCGCTTCTTCCACCCATTGCTGCATTAACAATGGTTTAGAAAGTAATTCGTCACAAGCTTTAATAAATTTTTTGTCTTTGCTTTTGGTATAAAATGGAAATGTTGTTGGCAGTGGATTCCCGTTTTTATTGTATCTGATAAAATAAATCGGTCCAAAACTTCCATCTTTATAAATTTCTCTTACCACACGACCGATTCCTTTTCCATCATTGGGGTCGTCTTTTTTGTCCATCGCCACTCCGTAATAAGCCAAAGTCAGCAACCTATTGTCAGATGAAACATAAAAACCCATACGCTGGTGCATTATCGCATCCAGATTTTTGGCGACTCCTTCTACTCCTTCTTTTTTAAATCCGTCAGGAACGTGATAAATTGGGAAAAGCACTGTTGGCTTATTCCATTTTTCACCATCTTTGGAAGTCATCAAAAAAGTTTGACTCGGCGGAATGTGTTCGCCAGTTGGATCACTCAAATATTGTAAGAAAAAGGTATTATTCCAGTACGCCATCATCGACTGGTGGTTGTATGTCCAGCCAAAACCATCTGCTTTTTCAGGATGTTCTCTGCTGGCACGCATAATCTGGGTAGCGTGAACCCCAACCGCTGGACTCAATTGCCCGTGGTGGTAATCGACATTAGAGAGTGTTTTTCCTACATATCGAATGGTATCCTGTTGGGCTTGGATCGTATTTATGCTTCCGCAAAAGAATCCCATTGCGATAAAAGCCAGAACACTTTTAATCTTCTTTAATTCAAACATTATTCTTATTTTTTTTGCCACAGATTTCACAGATTTTTACAGATTTTTACAGATTTTTTATTTTGAATCTATTGAATTTGCTAGTCTATTTTTTCACGCAGATTTGGCAGATTTAGCAGATTTTTTTAATATCTCTCATTTTAATCTGTGGAAATCTTTTAAATCTGTGGCATTAATTTATTTTTTCTCTATTAACCCTTTTAAAACTTTTTTTGAAATAGTCGTAATCGTTCCGTGTTTATGGCCTTCCGGAAGTTTTATTTTTGAAGAAACATCTTCAAAATGGACAAAATCTGAAGTATTTAAACCTTTATAATTTTTTGAACCATAATTATCATAATACAGTAACCAACTTTTACCGACTTTTACCACCGTTGGTCCTTCTGATAAATATTCCGTCAATGGTTCTGAACTTTTTCCGAAAGGTCCCAATGGTGATTTCCCAAAAGCTACTTTTATGTTTCGCATCGGTCTGGTGTTGTCTTTTAGAACCAAAACATAATCCTTTTTGGCTCGTTTGACAATCACACAATCGATAACGCTAAAACCTGGTTCATAATACAATTTCGTATCCGAAAAAGTCTTAAAATCCTTAGTAGTTACATAATACATTCGGTGGTTGTTTTTCTCTTCTTCTGCTCCTTTTTCGTATCGGAACGGAATAGTTGATGCCCAAATAATAATGTATTCTTTTTTGACATCATCATAAAAAATTTCCGGCGCCCAAACGTTTACTACTTCAGGCTCATTTTTCATAACCGGAATATATTCTTGTTTTGACCAATGAATTAAATCTTTGGAACACGCATATCCAAAACCGTTTCCGCCTTTCCAGTCCGTAGTCCAAACCATATGATAGGTTCCGTCTTTTCCTTTTGTGATAGAAGGATCCCGCATTATTTTGCTTGCGCCTATTTCCGGTTTTAAAAATGAACCTTCAAGACCTTTCCAATTGTAGCCGTCTTCACTGTACGCTAAATACAAACCTTCCGTAGCCGGCTCTCTAAAAGAAGTAAAAAGGTAAACTTCTTTCTTCTTCTGGGAATAGCTTACAGCGAATAGTGAAAGCGTTAGTATGATGAATATTTTTTTCATAATTATGTTTCCTTTTATGGATAATGGCAAAAGAGTAAAATCTCTCCTTTTAGCCCCGATAGAAGTAAAAATCCTTATAAGCCGGCGTTCGGCTTATAAGATTGAAACGGATAGCGGGACAATGCTTCCAAAAATGACCAATGTTTCTGCTCCTAAACAATAATTACATTACTCTGTAATTGCTTTTTTATCCAAGTCTTTTCCTTTTTTCACAACGGTATTTACGTTATTAAATACATTGTTTTTCAGGAAGATATTTTTAGTGTCTTTTCCGTCTGCTTCAATAAAAATATCGGTGGCGTTGAATGGAAAATTATTGTTGATCATCATATTCGAAGCGTTATCGATTTTGATAACCGGAATTCCTTTAATCGGTGTTGAAGAACCTACATTATCCAAAATGAGATTTTTAGCATCGGATATTTTAAAAGAAGAGCCTATTGATGCATTTACTTTTACATCGTGAAATTCAACATCTGTTGCAGTAGTTACCGTAAAACCTTCTTTGGCATCCATATTAACATTAGAAAAAGAGATGTTTTGAATTGGCATTTCGCTGATTCCGCGAACAACACCTGCTTTATTAACATTTCCACCTGTTACATTACTGATGTGAATGTTTCTAAAAATAGGCGTACGCTCTGATACTGGCTCGGCAACATCGGATTTATCATAAAACAAATCCAAAATAATGGCTTCTTCCTTGATGTTTTTCATTACAATATTGTCCACGCGAATGTCTTCTACAACGCCGCCACGACCACGAGCGGCTTTGATACGAATTCCTCTGTCGGTTCCATCAAAAACACAGTTTGAAATCGTGATTTTTTTAATTCCGCCAGACATTTCGCTTCCAATTACCACACCACCGTGACCGCTTAACATCGTACAATTGGTAATGGTTACATTTTCAGTTGGTTTTCCGTATTTACGACCGTCTGCATCTCTACCCGATTTGATGGTAATACAGTCGTCGCCAACGCTGATATGGCAATTCGAAATATGAACATTTTTGCAGGAAGAAGGATTGATTCCATCTGTATTTGGTGAATGCGGGTTAAAAATTGTTATTCCTGTAACGGTAACATTGTCACAAAACTCAGGGTTTATTGTCCAGAAAGGAGAGTTTTGAAAAGTAACTCCTTCGATTAAAATATTTTTACAATTGTATGCCTGAAAAAAAGAAGGCCTGAAAAATTTTTTATCAATCGTTCTTTGATAATATGGCGAATAAACGATATCCTTATTTTGTTCCACCCACATATTTTGATATTTCGTCAATGGAATTGGTTCTTTGGCACTTTCAATTCGGTACACTTCATTCCACCACGCTTTTCCTTGTCCATCAATTACACCTCTACCTTTGATGGTAATATTTTCGGCATCTTTCGCATAAAACAATGGCGAGAAACTTTGCATCACAATTCCCTCATAACGCATTTCGACATAAGGAAGATAATCATCAAAATTCTCTGAAAATTTCAAAAGTGCTCCTGAATCTAAATAAATCGTGATATTACTTTTTAGTTTTAAAGCACCCGTTAAATATTCCCCGGCAGGAAAAAAAATAGTTCCACCCCCGTTTTTCGATGCTTTTTCTATGGCTTTCTGGATGGCTTCGGTGCATTTCACGCCTTTATTGTTTCCGCCTTCATTTAGGATATTTAACCAGCCATCGTTACTGGCGAAAGCGGTGTTCAATCCAGTTATGAAGAAGAGTATTATTATGATATTTTTGATTTTCATATTGATATTTTTTTATCTCACAGATTTCGCAGATTTACGCAGATTTTATTTGATGTTTATGCCAAAGATTAAAAAGATTCACACAGATTTTTATCTACCAAAATCTGTAAAATCTGCGTGCCTAATTTTATGCAGATTTATTTGTTTGACGTTAAAATTAGTACCCAGTCGTTTCCATCTTCTTTTTTGCCAGTAGGCTGAAATTCCTGAACTCCTTTATTAGCTACTATTCCTATTGTCGTTTTTTGTCCGTTTCTTGGATTATACCAACTTGCCGTTACTTTAACTCCTGCGATTTTACCCATATTAACGGCAATTTTTCGACCGGTATACGTGTAAATCAAGGCATAATTTTTTCCTCTGGTTGCTGTTAAATAATCGTATTTCTCTCCTTGGTTTGCAACCAAAGACTGATCTGGAACTCTTTCGAAATATGGAAAATCAAGCATTAATTTTTTGATGTAAACCATTTGTCCAGCTCCTGGCGCATTGATAGCAGATGTCCATAATTCTTTATTTCCGTATGCTGGTTTATCCCCTTTTCGGAACATTTGCATCACGGCATTGTGTCCGTATGTATAACCTGCAGCTCCAGCAAAAACGGACCAATACCCATAACGTCTAACATCACTTGCTTTCCATAATGGCTGCAAAGTATCATGTAATCCGTGTGGAATTCCTTCGTAAGACGGTTCTCCGTCCAAAGTTGGTTTGGTTGGTTTTAAATTAAAATCTCTTTGAACGAATTTGTAATTGTCTTCTTTGAAAGAACCTGGCAAGGTATCCTGATCGTATCTGCGGTGGCCCGATTGAAACATATTAAAATCCAACCAAGTAGCAGTATGGTAATCGTCAGAGGAATCGGTTCGACCGAAAGGGTGAAAAGTCACTAATTGATTCGGATTGTTGGTTTTTAATGTACTTCCGATGGCATTCCAGATGTCTTTAAATTCGTTACCGTGCGTGTCGCCACCGTTGAGCCAAATAATATTGGTTCTGTTTTTATATCGATTGGCCAAAAACTGGGCATATTTTATAGCTTGTTCTTTGCTCACTTTATCTCCTTTTGCCACATTGGTTCCCCAAACTGGAACCATCGCTACATAGATTCCGTTTTTTTGAGCCACATCCAAAACATAATCTACGTGATCCCAATAATCGTATTCTTCTTTGTTATTGAAATTATTTCCTGCAGTGGTTAATGGTTTCGAAACATCTTCATTTATCAAGGCTGCATCTCCATTCACATTAACAGCATTTATATTATGCAAAACCATAACCTGAACCACGTTGAATCCTTTTGCTTTTCTGTCTTGAAAATACTTGCTCACACCTGCTCTGTCCAGTTTTCCGAAGGTTAACCAACCGGTATCCCCAAGCCAAAAAAATGGTTTTCCGTCTTCGGTAACAAAATAGTGTTGGTCTTTGGAAACTTTAAGTTTGGGAAGAGCACCTTTTGCAGATTGTGAAAACCCGTTTTGCGCTAATAGCAAAAGGCTTATAAAAAATACGTTGAAATATTTTAACTTAGTATTCATTTTATTATTATTTGAATTATAATTTTATTTTTTCACGCAGATTTAGCAGATTTTTTAATCGTGTAACCCTTCTAATCTGTGGCTAATTTTTCTTAACTACGAATAATACTTTTTCTTTGATTTCAGCTTGTGGAATTACAACAGTTTTTCCTCCGCTGATGTTTGTATTTTTCGATACGGCTCCTGTTGTTGGATTAATCGTATAGACTTCGAAATGGCCGGCGTAATTAGAAAGGTCAATTGAAATATCTTGGGAATTCTTTCCATAAAAAAGATAAGCCTTTCCTTTATTTTCTAACTTCCAAAGATTGTCTGAAAACATACTTCCTCCTACAAATTTCATGCTAGGAATTGCTTTATAAAATTCTGAAAGTTGAATATTTGGAATATTGGCCAATGACCCACCAGCCATTAAAACAGCCCATCCAAATCGCGAAGATCCATCGGTAGAATACAAAATTACTTTCTCCCGATATTTTTCGCGATACTCCCGAATCGCTCTATATACTTGGTCTTCGGTTTCTTTGCCGGTTTTCAGTTTTCGGGCGTGCTGCCTCGGAGCTAAATTTATGCCACCTTGAGGAGCATAAGCCGTTCCATCTTCTTTGTAATACCAATACCGAATATCAATGGCATCAACTGTTTTGGACCTATTGGCATCGTTCAAAATAGCGTCCTGAACATCTTTGGTAGCACTCAAACCTATAATTCCTTTTTTACCGGTTTCATCTTTCCATTTTTGGACTTCATCCAACCAGAATTGCATAAAGTGAAGTGGTCCGGTATATTCTGCACTTGTCAACTGAATTACATTGCTGTTATCTTGAAAATTTTCCAATGATTTACGAATGAATCCTTCGTGCAATTTTTTTCGAACAGGATTCGTAATATCATAAAACTGTTCCGCCATAAAAATACGCTTGTCTCCAGCATAAGGTGGAGGTTCAGGAAAACCAGTACCGTTGATATTATTGGCAGAACGCCAAGGCGAACTGGACCAATGCGCTCCAGCTTCCAAAATGTTGTGTTGAAAATATTGTTGATTGATCAACAATTGTCCGTTTGGTTCGGCCAATTCTGCGAAACGAGCCAAGCGATTCCAATACCAATCGTTGAATTTTGTCAAGTCATATTTACTTAAATGATCCCAAGCCAAATCCTGTCCGCTTCGGGCGAAAGGCTGTTCGTAAAACGGAGGCCAAACATCGGCATCTATACGGCGAACGCGTTCGTGATCATCCATTCTGCGGTCGTACCACAAACCGTAATTATGTTCTAGGGCAATTGTATTATTGGCACTTAAATAATCAACTACTTCATTGATGTTGTCCGTGAGTCCTATTCCGATTCTTCCGGGAACAAATCGGGTAACGTGCAGGGATGATTTTTGGACTTCTTTGTCTGAAAGACTGCCACGCCACCACGCCACATTGGTTTGTTTTCCAACGATTATTTTGCCTTCAAAAGTCAATAATCCGTTTTCGATTTTTATTTTCGAAGTGTTTTTAACTGTTTTATTTGTGTCAATATTTTTTAAATCGTTGGCATTTTTCGCACCTGAATTACTAATATCAATTGGATTTAATTTAGAAACTTCGGCAATCCATTCCGGTAAACTCATTGCGGTTGTAACCGAATTTTTGGTTAATTCTAAAGCTACCTCAACTGTCGGACTCGAAGAAGGTTCTGAACCTAAATCATAGATATAAGGCTTAACTGGCAGTTTTCCCAAGCGACTTTCCAACTGTGCATAAAACAAACTTCTTGGACTGATATGACCATTCACGTCTTTCCAATGTCCGTTTCCAGCAAATTGTCCCCAAACTCCAAAAGCCCAGTTTTGCGCTGTTGGTGGACTGTAACATTCGATTTTGGAAGCCGAAGATTCCCAGATCACGCTATTCGCAGCCGTCCACCCGGCTCCTCTTCCGTCTTGTTCTCGATTGTTGTAACTTAAGGCGTCGCCATCGATATTGGCGATGTCGAATAAAACTCCGGTTGCCCAACTTCCGATGGCTCCACTATTTTCGAATGGCAAATGAGATTCGCATTGTACAAAAGCATTTGGCCCTGTAGTTCCAAAACCTCCAACTGCAAAATCGTGATAACCGAATTCCGAATAACAACGTTGAAACAAGGTTTGTTGCCCTTCGGTATAAAAAGTGTGTCTTCTAAAAGATGCAATTTCAGAAATTGGTTCTGTTGCGATACAATCTTCAACTGTAATTTGTAGAGCCGTTTTTAATACTGAAACAGCTCCGCCTGCAAAATGCTTGAAATTCACTTGTTTTACCCAAGCATTTCTGGTGTTTTCGATGCTAATTCCCAACCATCTGTGTTCTTCATCTTTTGCATTAGAGGCATTATAAGTCGATTTCATCAAAATATTTTCGATTCCGATTTGCTCAATTCGCCCCGGCCAAGAAAATATTGTCACTTTTGAAGTCCCGTAAACATCATCCAAAGACATTGTTAAAGGCGCATTTAGAGTTATTTCATTTCCGTTGATTTTGGTTACGACTCTATTCCAAGTCATATCCCAATCTCCTTTTTTCCAGCCAATCCAAGAGGTTTCTCCTCCAAAATCTTGCATATTCAATTCCTTGATCCAATTATCTGTTACAGATTTACTGATGCTGATTTCGTCCGAGACTTTTAATTTGGAAGCATTTTTTAATTGAATTTTTTGTGTTCCAAGTGGTGTGTAGGCTGTATTGAATTCAAAAGCATCTCCGTACTTTCTATCATCCACACCAAGAACACGGATTAAAGATTCTCTTTCCAGTCCAGTTCCCAAAAGAATGGTTCCGTTTTCTGTGTTTCCGCTTCCTCTTAAAACCACACCCGATTTTTTGATGTATAAAGTTCCGCTGATTTTAAATGTTCCTTTATCTAAAAGAACAGCTCCACGAAATCCTGATTTGTCCGGTTTTAGATTGCTGACATAATCAATTGCCGATTGTATTTTTTGCGTCGCATCTTCTTCTTGTTTTGGAACAAAAATTTTATTCTCTAAATTTGGAATTGCTTTTTCAGAAGCCATATACCCCGCATAAGAAAAATCAGGAATCTGGTTTCCTTGATTATCCGCAGTAAAAGAAAGTTTTCCTTCCTTGGTTTTTGTGATATCAGGAAATGTATTTTGTGCCATTCCATTTGCCACGATAAAAAACAAAGCTAAACTGGACAAAACCAGTTTGCCTTTTTGAAGGAAGATTATATTTTTTAGTTGAACAAAATTCACTTTAAAGTATTGTTTTAAAAATTAACTCATTACTGCAATAACCCTTTTGACTTCGCCAATGTATCGGTATTGTATTCTGCTTTTGACCAATCTGTTTTTTGTGTTGGATCGATACCGTTAAAATATTTTTCCAAGTTGGTATATCCATCTCCATTCAAATCTTTATTGGCATCAGAAGCGTCTTTTGGATTCAATCCGTATTGGACTTCCCATTTGTCAGAAATTCCGTCACTGTCCGAATCTTTATAGGATTTTCCTTTATATTCCGGGTAACCTCCGACCTGATTTGGACTGGTAATAATTCCTTTTTTATAAGAATCAGCAGGCAATCTTCTTTTGATAAATTCCTTACCTATCGTATTCTCTAAACCATCTTTAACCTCAATTTTTCCGGTACGAACTTGTTTGACAATTCGCTCGTCTACCGCATCTCTTTTTGGCAATGTTGCCCCAGCATTGTTCAACACAAATTCATACGCTTCTTCTGCCTTCATTATTTTAATCAGAGGCATTGCAAATGGTTTTGGTTGTTTGATTAATTCCAAATATTCTTTAGATTGTTCCAATGAAAGGTCTTCTAATTGAATTCCTCCATTCCAATTATCAGCAGTAACATCTGGAGCTCCTACTATATAATTTCCCGAAACGTATGCTCTCCCAAAGGTTTTTGGTTTCATATAGCCTGATTCCGGCTTCAAGATTCTATACCGAATAGGCTGATCTGTGGGAGTAATTGGCCCCGGTTTGAAATAATTATTGATGATATTAAACAACGAGCGGTAATCGCCGCCATCTAAAGAACGATTCCACCAATTGAAAATCACGTTATTCACAAAATTAAAGTCGCCGTACATGCCAATAGAAGCATTTCGGGAAATATTGTCTGCCCATAAATTTCTCATAAAGGTACTGTTTAAACCTCCGATAGTACTTCCAAAAGAATGATTATAGGTATCCAAGCCTTCCGAAGAAATCGTGTTTTGAATCGTAATATTTACAGCTGGCAATTTTTCCAAAGTTGATTTTTCATTCGCTTTAAACTGGTGTCTGTACAAGGATATATTTTCGTCCAGCCCCCAACTTATCGAACAATGGTCTATTATAATATTCCCTATAGGATTACCTCCAAGTGCATCATCCCTTCGGGTAACATCGGTTGCGCCTCTTCTAAAACGCATGTGTCTAATGATAACGTCGTGCGTATCCACTTCCAAGGTTTCTCCTGCTATACAAATACCATCACCGGGAGCTGTTTGCCCTGCAATTGTAACATAAGGCGCTCGCATACTGATGCGATTTTTTAATCGAATAATTCCCGAAACATTGAATACGATTGTTCTCGCACCCACGGCTTCGCAAGCTTCTCTAAAAGTACCTTTACCGCTATCTTCCAAACTGGTTACCACGAATATTTTTCCGCCTCTACCTCCTTGAGTGAAAGCACCTCCTCCTTCGGCTCCAGGAAAAGCAGGGATTTCTGCAGGTACAAAATCTTTGGGATAAGAAACCCAAGGTAAATAAGGTTTGCCGTGTTTTGCCTCTTCCTTAAGAATATTGGAATTAGCAGCCCAGATCTCGTTTAAACGTTTTTCTTCTTTTGCCAAAATGGTGTCCGTTTTAGCTTGAAGTTCATTCGAAATTACGGGATATTGGGCAAATACTGATGAAAAAGACAGCCAAAATGAAATTGTCGCAATAGCCTTTTTCATAATGTTTTTTTGAAAAATGTTAAGCATTAGAATCGTTGTTAAGAATTAAAATTTAAAATTTGGCAACTTACTTTTTTGATTTGTCCTTTTCTCGAGCTGCTGTGCGTGCATGCCAATCCGTACTTTCCTTGTTTAAATCGTATCCTTGAGCTGATAAATAATTATTTATTCTTCCTTTATATTTACCAAACCAACCGTGTTTTTCTTTGGAAGAACCACCATCTATAGCGTGTTCTCTCGCTTCAACCAAGTTTTTATAAATGTATTCTTTTTGTTCTTTGGTTAAATTAGGCAACATATCTTGGTATCCTGCGTAAGTAATTGGCAAAACACCATAAGTCATTCCGTCTTTAACTTCGGTGATTTTATCTGCATTTAATTGAGTTCCTAATTTTTTCAAATAGGATTTATGCAATTTAGCAATTGATCTGTCGGCTTTCGCTTTTAGTTTTTCAATCGATACATTTTGCTTTTCTTTTGCTAAAGCAATACTTTTTACTTTTGCAATTTCAGCGTCTCTTTCATCTTGAATTTTACTTAAATCTCTAGATTGTTGTGCAATGATATTGATTACAGCTTTTTCTTTTTCAGTATTCGACAAAGCTAATTTAGCAACAATTTTGGTTGCACGTTCATTGGTAACTTTTATATATTCTGGATCTAAATATTGTTGCGCGTTTATCGTACAGCATATAAACAGGAACAATATGCCTATACTTAAATTTTTTATTGACATGATTTTAAATTTATGAGGTTTCTTATACTCTTATTTATTTAAAAAAAACATCCTTACGCCATACTACAAGTAATGGAATAAGAATGCTTAAAAAAAAACACATTCTAAAAAACTATTCCAATAATGGACTTTTTAATGTCTCCTTATTATTGGCTAAATCTTTCCAATCCATTTTTATCGCAGGGTTCACACCATTGATGTAATCTTCAATATTGGCATAGCCATCGTTGTTCAAATCACCTTTGGCATCTGATGGGTCATTGGGATTTAAACCGTATTTTTTCTCCCATTTGTCTGGTATACCATCTTTATCAGTATCTACATAAGGTTTTCCTTTGTATTCTGGATATCCACCCACTTGTGAAATATCTGTTATGATACCTTGTTTATATGAATCCGCAGGCAAGCGTCTGTGCTCAAATTGATAGAATTTTTTTGACTCCAATCCTTTGGCATATTCAGGAACTCCTGTTTTTACTGTTCGCACAATTCGTTCGTCAACGTTGTCTCTTATTGGCAAAGTAGCACCTACATTTTTAAGTACAAAATCGTATGCTTCTTCAGCCTTCAATATTTTATTAAACCAAGGCATAGGGAATGGTCTGTCGCTTTTCATTTTGTCAAAAAATGGTTTGGCTTCTACATAAGTCATTAATTCCCCTTTTTTGTTTTCGATTTGAATACCACCGTCCCAGTTGTCTTTGGTTACTTTTTCGTTATTGTTAATTACATTTCCATTAACATAAGCTCTACCATAAACCATATAAGGCAATTTGCTTCTTCCAGATTCAGGTTTTAAAATTCTATAGCTTATAGGCTCATTTAAATTAGTTACTGGCCCTGGTTTATAAAAATTATTAATAATATTATAATTGGCTGTATAATCGCCCCCATCTGTAGATCTGTTATACCAATTAAAAATAACATTGTTTACAAAATTAAAAATACCATTCCACCCGATTGAAGGGTTTCTACCCGCATTATTTGCCCACATATTCCTAATAAAAGCACAATTTTCTCCTCCTAAAGTACTACCAAATGCATGGTTATAGGTATCTAAAGCTTCTCCGAATAAACTGTTTTGAATGGTAATGTTTACAGTACCTTTCTTTTCATCCGGATAACCGGCACCTGGACTGTACATGTGTCTGTACATTGACATATTTTCATCTAATCCCCAAGTTGCCGAAACGTGGTCAATCATTATGTTCCCTACCGGATTACCACCAATAGCATCATCTCTGCGTCCTACAAAAGTTTCGCCTCTGCGAAAACGCATGTGTCTTATAACTACATCATGTGTGTTTATCCAAACTGATTCTCCAGCCACGCAAATTCCATCACCAGGTGCTGTTTGTCCTGCAATAGTAATATAAGGAGCGCGGATAATTAAAGGGCTTTTTATTTTAATAATCCCCGAAACATTAAAAACAATGATTCTTGCCCCGCCTTTTTCACAAGCTTCACGCAAGCTTCCAGGTCCGTTATCTTCTAAGCTGGTCACAGTATAAACATTACCTCCTCGGCCACCAAAAGTATACATACCTCCACCTTCGGCACCAGGGAAAGCAGGTATTTCTGCTTGTGGCAAATCCGTTGGTCTAGATGCCCACGGAATGAATGGTTTCCCTTGTTTGGCCTCTTGTTCTATAATTACAAGTGCTTTTTCCCAAGCTTCATCAGAACGTTTGGAAGCATCATCCATAATAATCTTGGATTTTGCCTGAACTTCAGCAGAAAGAGATGGATATTGGGCATAACTTTTAGTAAATCCCGCTAGTAAAATAAATAAAATAAAACTGAACTTTTTCATGAAACTTTTTAATTATGGTATTGTTTTAGAACTAAATCACCTGTATTTAAAAAGAGAAATACAGGTGAAGAAGTAATATATTAATATCTATTTTAATTAAGTGGATTAAACGTTCCACCCCACCCTTGTGTTTGTTCCAAATATGGTGCCGTATCTAATAAACCTTGCGGAATACCAAAGAAATAATATTCGTTGTACCATTTAAAAGACCAGTTAGCAGGAGTAGTCGACTCTATATTATTTCTTTCTACTATCTCGAAATAATTAGTATACAGATATTCTAAATACAAAGCTTCAGTAGTAATAATTGTTCCCGGTAGTTTTCCTGTTGCTGGGATAGTGTATGGAAATACAGGGTCTCTATTCACTATTGGAGCAACACCGGCTGCATTTGGCAAGAAAGGATCTGTTAAACCTACATATCTAGTTCCAGCAGTATTTTTGGCTATGTAATAGTAACCAGTTCTTCTGGTACCATTAATAGGAGCGAATCCCAATCTAGCACAAGTTCCTGCACTATCATCAAAAAGTTTCCAACGTCTTAAATCATAAAAGCGTTTTCCTTCGTAAGCTAATTCTATTTTTCTTTCATTAAGAACAGCTGCAAAATGTTGATTTCTAGAAGATACATTAGCTAAACCATAATCAGAAGAACCAACAACTAAACCAGCACGAACTCTAATGGTTCTTATTAAATCTTTTCCTTCAGATAATTTGTTAATCCCAATAGCACATTCCGCTAAATTTAATACTACTTCGGCAAAACGCATTTCCATAAAATCAGTTCCACTATAAGCAAAACTATTAGCAATACTTGCTGATGGCGAAGTGGATTTGCTCAAATAAACAGCCGTTTTATTATCTCCTAATGTTTCCGTAAAAGTAGCTGGTGTAGCAGAAGCAGTTCCTGTTTTTGTATAAGCATAAGTCCATTGTTTAAAGGTAGTTTTTTCAGCATAACCCCAAGTTGCACCATTATATGCAAACGTTTTATAAAACCTTGGATCCCTGCCTTTATAAAATAAAACAGGATTATAGGATGGATTACCTACAATACTAGTACCGTCTGCCATTGGAAACGCATCTACGATTTGTTTAGTAGGAGCTACAGAACCACCTCCTGTAACTTCTTTAGAACGACACGCTTTTTCCCAACCATTGTTTCTCTTAATTTGATCTGTAACTGAATTATTAAAACCGTAAACAATCACTGCTTCTGGATTATCTTGTTCCTTAAACCACATATCACCCCAAGCTTTACCATTAGCAGTTCCACCTACAGCAAAAAGACCAGAACCATTCGCTTCTAAAAGTGTTTTTGCAGCTAAATTAGCATCATAAGCACGTTGCCAACGTGCAGTATCGTCATTAGGATTAAAAAGAGGACTTGCCCATGTTAACAATACACGTCCCTTGAAGGCAGCAGCTGCACCACTTGTGATTCTACCCCAGTTTGCAGTATCCCATTTAGGAGGCAATAATGATTTAGCCATATCTAAATCAGCAATTATTTGTTCGATACATGCAGATGTAGAACTTCTTGCAATTTGACTGTCTGAAGCAGCATCTAAAATAGGGTTCTGTGCCGTTAAAACCAACGGAACACCACCATACAACTTCACCATATCATAATATTGCCAAGCTCTCCAAAAATACAATTGTCCTTTCAGTTGATTTTTTTTAGCGTCATCAATTCCTGTATATTTATCAACTTCATTCAGGAAAATATTAATTTGTTTCATTCTGGTCCATGTATTATTGGCAATACTTGTACCCATTCTTGTCCCTAAATAAGGTAGAGAATTAGTTGTTGCATTTAATGTTGCATAAACCTTATTATAATTAGTTTCCCCAAAAAGTTCGTCTGAAGTTTTACTAAAGGTATCCGCACCACCTGCAGCAAGATCCCAAGTCATGGCGGCAGCATTATCCGGAGGCAGAATTGATTTATAGATATAATCTACATAAGCCGTAGCTAATGAAGGATCTTGAAAAACCTGTTCATTAACTCCTCCAAAATCTGCTTTCTCAGCAAGGAAATCATCATTACAACTCACTAGAGAAAAAGCTGTTACGATTGTAAACAACCCTATCTTTTTTATATTTTTTATTTTCATAACTTTATTTATTTGATTGATCACTAATTAGAATCCAACATTAAGTCCTAATGATATCGTACGTAAAGTAGGATAAACATCATAAGCTCCACTACCATTTTTATAGGAATAAGGATTATAAAGATTAAACGGATTCAAACCTACTAAGTTAACTTTACAAGAACTTAAATTCATAGCAGTCAACGCTCTTTCAGGCAATGTATATGCAATTGTAATATTTCTACAATTTAAACTAAAAGAATCAACTCTCCAAAAAGTAGATGTTGGATCCATGTTAATAGCAGTAAAGTAAGGGTTTGGCATTGTTCCGGTTGGATTAAGAACTGGATCATAAATATTATTCCAAATCACAGGTTTATTAACCGTATTAGAATTTATAGTTGCTTTCAAAGGTTTTCTAGCGTTACTATCAATTTCAGACCATCCTCCACCAAATGAAGCACCTACAACCGCATTAATACTAAATCCTTTGTAAGCAAGTTTTAAAGTAGTACCGGCACCGTATTTAGTTGATTTCCTTTTAGACAATTGAATTTGGTCATTTACATCAATGATTCCGTCTGGAGCAGCAAACTGTCCGTTCCCCAAATAAGCACCTCTAATATCTCTATAATAAAGAGTTCCCGGTCTAAGTGCTGAAGCTAGCGTACCAAAAACAGATTTAATATTATATTTAGTGACATAATCAGTTACATCTTGTTGTGTTTGGAACATACCCATATAATCATAACCCCACTGACCATTATCACTAGACTGACCCGGTTTAGCGTTCCAAGGAAGCAAGATATCAGCAGCATTAAAATTACTCTGAATTATTTTGTTATCTGACCATCCAAAACGAAGATCGATACCGTAACTAACTTTTTTTGCTATTTTATCATTCCAACCTAATTCAAATTCATACCCAAAGAAATCTGCTTTTCCAAAATTTTCAGAAGCTACGGTTCCTCCAACAGTAAAAGGTACGTTTCCAGTACGCTCCATAAGAATATCAGTACCAATATTGTAAAATGAATCTACTCCAAAAGACAATCTATTGTTTAAAAATTTAGATTCTAAACCAAAATTAGTTTTTAGCTCATCACTCCATGTACCATTAGGATTAGGGGACGCTTCCATTTTCATACCTGTAGATGCTCCAACATTTGCTGTTCCACCAAAAACACCCCCTTGACCATTTTGAAACGTATATCTTTGTCTCCACAACCAAGCTTTAGTATCGTCTTTTCCAACCTTTCCAATAGAATATCTAACCTTTAGGAAATCAACAACTTTAGATTTGAAAAAATCTTCTTTAGATATAATCCATCCAGCAGACACATTAAAGAAGCTACCCCAATAATTCCCAGGAGCAAATTTGGTTGAAGCATCCGATCTGAAAAGAACTTCAGCTAAATATTTTTCTCCATATGCATAATTTAATCTTCCAATATATCCTAATGAACCAGATTCATTTCTCTCCGTACTTCCATCTACTGCACCAAAAGCTGAACCAAATTGACCATTTGTAGCTGGTATTGGACCCGCTTTAAAAACAACCTCCTTAGTACCCTCGGACTCTGATCTTTCGATAGCAACTAAACCACTAATACTGTGCTTCCCAAAATCACGAGCATAAGAAGCGTTTAAACTATATTGTACTGACAAAGAATTAGAGTTCGCAAAATACAAACGATCTCCATTTGTGTAGTATTTACTACTTTTCAAGATAGCATTGTCATCAAAAATATGGCCATTCGTACCTGTTCCCGTATATTGATACAAAGTATAACCCGTACCTACTTGCGTTCCTCTGCCATTACCCATGTTACGGGCATATGCCCCCTTAACACTCATCCCTTTAATAAAAGGAACTGCATATTCAGCATACATATTAAGTGTCATCGTACTCGCCTTGGTAGTAGCTAAGTTATTCAAACGTTGAATTTCCTGGTAGTGATATCTAGTTGTAGCATCATTATTTCCTAAAGGCTCCACTGGATTTCCTTTGATGTATTGAGGAATATAAGGTAAATCAGTCAACAAAGTGATATAATCATTTTCTTCGTTTTCAGTTCCAATCTTATTAAATGTTTTTGTCTGATCTGAATTGAAACCAGAAATCTGTATACCTGCTTTCAGATTACTGGATAAATTGACATCAACACCCGCTCTATAGGTCCATTTGTTATAATCTAAAGTTCCTAAATTACCATTTTGTTTATAATAAGAGGCTCCTGCAAAATAAGTAGCCCTGTCAGTACCTCCACTAGCATTAACATTATGGCGCATAGTATACGAAGGAGACCATTCTTGATCTAAAGTATTATAATTTATAGTTTTGAAAAACGCAAGCTCATCATCAGAAAAGAATTTAGTTGCATCTGGAGCTGTAACATTAGCACCATTAGGCCCATTCATCGTGTTAATGTATCTTCCAAAATCATTCGCATTCATCATTTTTGTACGATAGGTAGAGTCATTCGTGCCATAAGTACCACTATACGTAAATTTAGTAGGTCCTTTTTTACCTCTTTTAGTAGTTACCAAAACCACCCCTTGACTAGCTCTAGATCCATAAACAGCAGCAGAACCATCTTTAAGAAACGAAATACTTTCTACCTCAGAAGCATCTAAGTTATCAAACAAAGTACTATCACTTTTTCCTTGAGGATCAATTTGTAAAACCCCATCTATAACATATAAAGGCTGGTCATTACCACCATCCTTTGAAAATGTCATCGGATTACGTATTTTCAAAGTCGATTTATTCCCTGGTCTTGCAGAACCGCCTGAAACTCCAACACCCAGAACACGTCCCGCCAAAGCAACACCCAAATCTCCAGTTGGCAAATCCTCAATTTCGCTCATTTTTAAGGTCGCAACAGCTCCCGTTAAATGCGCCTTTTTCTGCTTACCGTAACCTACAACAACCACTTGTTCCAGTTCAGATGCATCTTCTTTCATCGTAACATCGATAACAGCTTCGTTGCCAACAGTTTTTTCTACTTTAATCATTCCTATGTAAGCAAATGAAAGAACATCTCCTTTTTTTACGTTTATAGCATAATGTCCATTAGAGTCTGTAATCACTCCATTTTTTGTTCCTTTTACATTTACATTTACTCCTAGAACTGCTCCTCCGGCGTAATCGATTACGCTTCCAGTTACAATTTTTTCTTGGTTAGTTTTTTGGGCAAAGCTCGAAAAACTCATTAGTGCAAACAAAATTAAACCACATCTCTTTGCGATCGTTTGTTTCATAAGTGCTTTTAGTTAATTAGTTAATAGTTAGTTGGTTAATAAAAACTGCTTTTCGAACCTGACTAAAATTATGAAAAAACATCTCATTTGATGTTAAATTATAAGACAATCGTTAAGTGTCAAAAAGACATTTATTATTTATGGCCCAAATATATAATCTTAAAACATCGCAACTGTCCTGTACTGTCCTGCTTTAATGCTATTATCAAATAAAAATTGCAGTAAATAAATCAGATTAACAAAAAATAGACGAATAAAATATACTAAACAAAAAAAACAAAGAATTAGTTTGCATATTATTCGGTGCTCTTATCCCTGTTTTAAAGAGGAATCAGAAAAGAAGCCTAAGGTAAATTAGCATTTGTTTTAAACCATGAAGAAAAACTACCACACAAATCAAAGTTTTTTTTCTTGAAAAAGTAAATTCTTACAGCTAGTTTCTTAGTCCAATTTTTTAGTACTACGAAACTAGCTGTAAGAATAAATAGAATTGAAAATTATTTCTAATTTAGATTAATGTGAAAGCCAAACCGTCATCTCTCCTTTTTTATGATTTCCCCAAGCAAAATAAGGGATTAATTTGATTTCATATTGTTTGACCTCTTTTTGAGAGAACGGCCTATACAACCTTTTTTCCCATGAAGCATCCTTATTAATTAATGAATTAACAGTAATGGAAAGTAATTTCCTATCGGCTATTTCAATAAAATCAGTGGTAAACGGGGAATTTGTATTCAAAACCACATCATTCACACTTGTGTTTTCAGGCAATTGATCCGATTCTAAACAATACACAATAGGACCACGCTTTACGGCTACCTGATTTTTAATTTCCTCTACCAGAGGATTGGCTTCCATTAATTCAACTGGCATGGGTAAGTTAAGTTCAATAACGTCTCCCTTTTTCCATTTCTGAATTATTTTCATATACGTGCCAGAAACAGCATCGTTTTCAATGGTTCTATTGTTAACCAAAATTGTTCCACCTTGACTCCACCCTGGCATTCTTAAGAAAAAAGCATAACTCTCTTTTGGGGCTTTTAAGATTTTCAATGTTATTTTACCATCCCAAGGATAATTGGTTTGTTGTTCTACCTCTAATTTTTCTCCGTTTAAAGTCAACGTGTTCAAATGATTGCTACCGTATAAATTGACATACACTCCTTCTTTCGAAAGATTATAGGCGTAATTACTAATCTCGGCAATGCTTCTTGTCACGTTTGGCGCACAACAATTCGACAAAGCAATATAGCCTTCGCGTTCTTTGCTCCATCGTTGTTTAAAAGGCAATTTCGCAGAAACATTCAATGGATTATTATAAAAGAATTTTTTTCCTTCCAAACTGATTCCTGACAACACACTATTATACAATGCCAACTCTACAACATCGGCATATTTTGCATCTGCGGTAATTTGCAACATTCTCCAATTCCACAACACATTCCCAATGTTAGCACATGTTTCAGTATGAGCAGTCGCATTCGGCAATTGAAACGGTCTTCCGTAAGCTTGATGAATTTTTTGCACATCTGTCGGATTATACGAAGTTCCATCTGGGGAAACACCATCATACAAAGAACCGCAAGCACCCGTAATGTACATTTTTCGATACGTTACGTCATCCCAAATTGACTTTAGATTATCCAAAAGTTTTTTCTCTCCCGTTTCGGCATATAGATCGGCTACACCAGCATACAAATAATTCGCTCTCACGGCGTGTCCCATTGCGGTGGTTTGTTGCCTGAACGGAATTCTGTCCTGATTGTCGTCTGTCCCGTCATTGGTTGTACCTCTAATATCAATTAGATTATTGGCCAATTCCAGGTATTTTGGATTTTTCGTCGTGCGATACATTTCGACAATTCCCATATAATGCGAAGGGCAAATCGCATTACGAGCTAAATCTGGAGATGCTTTTTTATAGAAATCATACAGATAATCCGCTACTCCTTTGGCGATATTCAAAAAATTGGTTTTTCCGGTAGCACGATAATGTACGCAAGCAGCAGTCATCAGATGTCCCATATTGTATTTCTCGAAACCCAATTGTTTTTTTACTTCTTCCGGCCCTAAAGTTCCCCAGCGTTCATCAATTAAAACTGGCGTGTGCAAATAGCCATCTTTGCGTTGTGCTTTCGCAAAAAGTGCAATGGCTTTATCCATTTCGGCATCCAATTTCTTGTCTTTGGTTACGGCATACGTAGCTGCCATTCCTTCAAAAATCTTGTAAAAATCTCCGTCGTGAAAAGAAGGCCCTTTGAAAGCTCCTTTGGTTAGACCTGCGGCTATTTCAAAATTTTTATAAGCGTGCGAAATCGAATCGTTATGATACAAATCCCACATATAAGGCAAAGTATTTTTGGTTTCCACATCAAATTGTTCTTTCCAAAAACCATTTGTCCATTGTACATCTTGTAAATTGACACTTTGCAATTTGGAATAAGGACTTTCAGAATTGGCAACCAAACCTTTATTTTGAGCTACAAAAGCTGTCGAAAAAAGTATGGTTGATAATAGAATGATTTGCTTTTTCATCTTAATATTTTTATATTTTTTTGAATCTGCAAAAATCTGTTAAATCTGCGTGAAAAAAATAGGCACGCAGATTTAGCAGATTTTCGCAGATTATACTTTACTATTTCTTTATTTTACAAAAAAATTAATCGTACGGCTCATTGAATCTCCATCTGAATCTTTAACTGTAATGGTAAATGAAGCAAATCCTTTTTCGCTTGCCGTAAACTGAATTTCTTTTCCGTTTAAAACTACTTTTCCGTTTTTAACATCTGAGAAAGTATATACCGGTTTTTTCTCGTATCCTTTAAAATAATCAACTGCTGAAAGTGTTACTTTTCCACCTGAATTGATGAAAAAGTGCGGTTTTGCCATCCAATCCAAATAGTCGTCCAATTGGGCAAACCCGTCCTTGTCTTTATCCAAATTGACATCTGAAAAATCATTCGCAACCGAATTTACATTCGACCCTTTGGCTTCTTCCCACCAGTTTGGCAATCCATCGTGGTCGGTATCCCAGTCTGCAGAGCGTTTTTCATTTGCAAAATTTGGCCATCCACCGGCATCTGCTTCGTTATCAATCATACCTCCCAAACCACTTTTGCTTCCTTTATATGTAAAAGTTCCTTTCAAAGTTTCATCAACAATTCGAACATCATGTTTATCGAAGAAAGGCTGATTCGCGCCCACATCTGAAAGCACATCCTTGTAAGCTGCTTCTGCAGTTTGAGTGTTTACAAACGATTCGAAAAATGGTTTTGGCAAAAACACCGGATAATCCACAATCGCTTTATTAGATATTGTAAACTTTCTACCTTTATCTTGATTCTTTTTATTAAAATAACCAGGCATCACATTTCCATCAAAATAATATTGCTGTTTTCCTTTTCCAACACCTTCAATTTGTGCATTTAGCGCCACAAATATTTTAGTAGAAACGCCTGGCTTGTAATAATTATTTACAAAATTCACTTCGCTAGCACCACCATCTGTAGTTCGGTGTCCCCAATTGTACACCACATTATTACGGATGTCCAATCGTCCTCCATAAAAGCCATCTCCATTTAAACCTCCACCAATACTCCAGTTCCTGCCTTCATTGTGTGCCAATAGATTATGGTGAAAACTACCCACATCACCACCAATAGTAGCGGCATAACCGTGCATTTTTCCTGCTGGATATTTATCGTGACCTGCTACATTCAAGGCTTCGGAAATTAAAGTGCGTTGCAGGGTAATATTGTGTGATCCTCTGGAACTAAAAGATTCGTCAATCGTCCAACTGATAGAACAGTGATCTATAATACTATGGTTTGCACCCGTCAATCCCATTCCGTCGTAAGTAGTTCCGCCTCCGATCCGAACTTTCAAAAATCGGATTACCCCATCATTTCCTGTCAGTCCGACAGGTGCTCTACTGATAGTGATTCCTTCACCCGGAGCGGTTTGCCCAGCAATTGTTATATAAGGTTGGTTTACCACTAATCTTGATTGCAATTTTATGTTTCCAGAAACATTAAACACAATAGTTCTTGCGCCAATAACCTGATCTACGGCATCACGCAAACTACCTGAACCGCTATCGTTCAAATTAGTCACTTCCACTACTTTTCCGCCTCTTCCACCCACGGCAAAACGTCCATAACCCTCAGCTCCAGGGAAAGCCAATTGTGCTGGCCTGAAAGACCAAACTGTTCCCAATGTAGCATTTCCTTTGGCATCCAATTCATCCACACGCCAGTAATAGGTTGTTCCACTATATAATTTTCCAAGATCAAATTTGGTCGAGGTTAATTTTCCTTTGAATTCAGGAGATTTTTCAGTGGCATTTGAAACCGCATTTTTATCGGTTCCATAATAAATTTGGTGTGCTACCGCATCTTTGGCAGATTCCCAATTCAATATCAAATTTTTATCAATTACCACGTGTTCATCTGCAGTTGAAGGCTTTGGCGTATGCGATTGTTTCTTCAAATTTGGAGTATCTATTTCAAATCCGTTAATCACCATTTGTTGAATAAAATCAGATGATTTTACATCCAATTCAAAACGAATCACCACGTCCTTGTTTGCTTCAGCATTAAACACAAGATAAGCCGTCGCGGTTTCTATTTTAGAATTGGAACGATTACTTGGTGTAACCGTTTCGGCCAATTTATCATTCACATAAATTTTTACCGGCGCGAATGTTTTTCCTTCGATTTTGTCAAAAGTGTTGTGAAAAGTCAGCAATGAGTGTTGTCCCGCTTTCAGACCGCTAATAGTCAATTCTAAATTTTCGGCAGTAGCCAAACCATCACTGGTCAATTTGCCGTAAAAAGGTGCATTCATTCCAACCTTGTACCATTTCGAATTGAAATTTCCTTTCAATTTGAAGGTTACATTATTAAATAATTTCTCTGCATCTTTTTGCTCGCTTATTGGCCAAGAATTATAAGTGGTGTCATTCACTTCTTCCACTCTTCGCTGAGAAAAATCAAAATCAACTTTTACGATTTGTTTCCCCGTTACATTTTTTAATGATTGTCCTTGTGCATTTACAGCCAAAATAGCCGACAAAGCCAAGCAACTAACTAATCCCTTCATCATCTTATTTTATTTTAAATTTATTTTTTCTGTTGCTGGCATTTCCAGCAGGTTTACAATGTTTTTTCTTCTTTCCTCTGGCATTACTTTTATAATCTTTACGATTCCATTTTGAAGTTCGGCTTCAACCGTAGTATTTTCAGTGGCGTGTAATTTGAAATGTACATTCCAGTCTTTTGGCCAAGCCGGAAAAAGATAAATTTTCCCATTCGCTTCCTGCAAAAGCATTTCCTGCATACCAATCATCCCTGAACCTCCCCAATTGTGATCTGGAACCCAATCGAATCCCGGCCCCCAAAAGGCAGGAAATCTTCGGTCAGAATTGGACATTTTCAATAAATTGTATTTCGCCGCTTCATTGGTCAACCCCAAACGTGCCGCAAAAATATTGTCCTGTTTCCAGCCAACAAAGCTTCTGAATTTTACCGCATCGGTATCGTATTTCCAGGTATTCAAAGCGGTTTCTAAATCAGGTTTACCTATGCCGTAAATTCCCCAAGGGAAAACGGAATACAATTGTGGCACCTCAGAATTATTGATGCGTTCCCATGATTTAGCTGGAGCCAATGTTGTATATCCGTCAAAAGTCCTGAAATTCAAAGGAGGAATTCGAGTTTGAAAGCCTTTCAAATAATCGGAGTCTTCCTTGGACAATTCTTTTGACGAAAGGTTTAAAAGTCGCTCTGTAATTACTTGCAAAGCCGAAATAGTGCTATTAGAATTATACGCCATTTTATAGGTTTCGGCACCCGAACCCGGATAGAGAACCAAATGACCATTCCCATCCAAAGTTTTTCTTCCTCTTTGCTTGGCCAAGTATTGATAATGCTCATCAAAAAAACGAAGACAACTGATGACGAACGGATTGTATTTTTGAATATTCTCGTTTGCATATTCTTTTTGCTGTAACATCATTTGACAAAACTCAAAAACCGTATCCCACTCGTATTCCAACCAAGCATTGTATTCCATTCCGGGGTCATAATCGGCTGGACGCTTCCATTCGTATTCCGCAGGATTGGGCAATCCAAAGTTTTCTAATTGTTCAGTAAACGCTGCTCCGCCGTGTTTCCAATAGACTTGAGAACGTAATTCGGTTGTTTTTTGCAAACTCAAATAATAATCCAATTGGGATTTCATCATATCGAAATCACCACTCTTCAGCATCGGAAAATAAACCAATCGTTGGTTTTGAGCCGTCATCGTTCCCCCTCCCCAATTCCTAAAATCAGGCGTAAAATTTAAATCTGGATTGGTAAAAACAGGATCAACCGTAAAAAGTCCGCCGTTGAATTTAGTCGGGTATTTTCCATAAGCATTGCAACCCAACATATAGCGGAACAATTGATAATTTTGACCTATTTGATACACCGAATCTTTTGCAGATGATTGATTTTTTTGGGTATAAATAAAACTGCGGTTCCAGAAATTATTCCACCATTTTATCGTGTTTTTTTCTGCCTGTTTTCCTTTGATTTTATAGTCCGAAATTTGATTTTTTAGATCTTTATTCCAAGAATTAATATCATTTTGACTAGTCTGTAAATGAATTTCCAAAGCTTGTTTTTTGGAAGCTTTCACGCTCGACAAACTAAATCCTTTGAAATCCGTATTTTGATAATTACCCAAATATGTTCCGTCTGGTTTTAAATTATCTCCGGTCATAAATCCGCCAAAAGTCAAATTCGCCAACGGATTCAGCATTTGATCTTTAACCGATTCCATTTTTTGCTGTTTGACAGCAACATCAAAAACAGTTTGTTCTCTATTTCTGTGATAAAATTTTACGCCATTATTTTCAAATGCAATTGAATCTTTGAAAGTCACAATTTCACCTTGTGGAGCCCATTTATAAGAATTGGCATTGTTGGCTTTTCCTTTGGAATCCCTATCTTTATGACGCCAACTTTCGTAAGAAGCCGTCATTTGCAAAGGCGTTTTGCTCTCCAAATCCAAATGAATTACGGGTTTGAAAACATCTACCCAAAGCTTGATTTTGGTGTTATTTTGAGCAGTGGAAATATAACCGTCTTTCAATACCAATTCTTGATGAAAACCTTCGCTATCTTTAAACGGATTTGGAGTTAAAGTAACTTTTATGCGTCCTAGTTTCAATAAGGCATTATGCTCATCAAAAGTTCCACTGCGGGAAAAATAAAAATACAAATCCCCTTTTTCTACCCAAACATTTAAACCAATATCGCCCCCGCCCAAAGGCATCGATTCCGACGAATTGTTACTTTGTGTTCTCCAAATTTGATTGTAATTATCGAGCACAGGAATTTGCGCTTTGGTCAAAAGCGTAAAAAAAAGAAAGATATAAATCGTTGAGTATTTCATCTAAAAAAAATTGTTTCAAAATCCTAAATCATTAACAAACTAAGGTTTTCTGCAACCATATAAGGCAAATAAGATCATTTAAGTTTTAGCTTCAATCGCTTATATGCTTTTATGGTTAAAATCACTACCATTCATCCGTTCTGAAAGACGAAACTGGCAATCCTCCCGTACTAAATAATTCGGCTTTTGTATAATCTTTGAATAAATAACGAACAGCAACTGGTTTTGTTACTTTATCCGAAGTCAACACCACCGATTTTCTGCGAACTTCCGCTTTAGCAGGATAAAAAAATTTGTCTTCTCCAGCGATTTCGAAACCTGTCACCTCGTTTCCGTAAGCAGTAATTCCGTTCGGTGCATCATCGAAAGAGACCGTAGCTAAATTATCTTTTATTTCCAAAGCTTTAAATTTTGGACTCTCAAATTCGAAGCCTTCTAATCCGTAGGTTTTGGCCAAAGCCAAATACCCCAAACGACTTCCTCCTTTTTCTTTGTCAACTGGATGAATATTATTTTCTTCGCCAATATCCATTAGAACAGCCATTGCTGCATTTGGAATTTCCTTTGAAGCTTTCAATTGTGCTTCTCTCAAATAAGCCGAATTGTATTTTTCTAAATTATCTTTTGGATGAAACTGAGCATAATTAAAAGGTGCAATTTGGGCATAGTAAAAAGGAAAATCTCCTTGTTCCCATAAAGTTCTCCAACTGCTAACCAACTTTTTCATTAAAGCGGTATATTCAGAAGCCCTTTCATAATTCGATTCGCCTTGGTACCAAATACAGCCTTTGATTCCGTAACCGATAACCGGCGAGAGCATCCCGTTGTATAAAGTAGTTGCCACGCGGTTAGGGTCTTTTGCCAAATCTTCTATTTTAGTAGGGATTTTAGCGCTCTCAAAATCTTTCAACATTTCTTGGTTCATCCACGCTTCCATACTAGAACCGCCATAAGAAACGTGAATCAATCCCACTGGAACGTTTAATACTTGTTGCAAAAGTGAACCAAAATACCAAGCTGTTGCGCTAAAATTAGCCGTAGATTTAGGTGAAGCGGTTTCCCATTTCCCTTCAAAATCTTCTAATGGTTTTAACACCGTAGCTCTTGGAATCGTAATTAAACGAATACTTGCATTAGTTGATTTGACGATTATTTCATTTCCGTTTTTAACCGGTTGCCCTGAAAACCCTTTCAAAGGCATTTCCATATTGGACTGACCGGAACACAACCAAACTTCCCCAATGAGCACATTTTTCACAACGATAGTTTCCTTTCCCTGACTAACTTCAATAATAAATGGTCCTCCTGCAACAGGAGTTTGCAATTCTAATTTCCATTTCCCTTGATTATCAGCTTTGGCTTTATAAATTTTGGAATCCCAAGACGTTTTTATGCTAAGGTTTTCGTTCTTATCAGTCCAACCCCACATAGGTACTTTAGATTTTTGTTGTAGCATCATATTATCCGAAAACAGTGCCGGTAATTTGATTTTTGCATCCATTTGAATACTTCCTAAAACCACAAAAATTGCAATAATTGAATTTCTAAAATTTCTCATTTCTTTTTTCTTTTTAATCTATATTTCAACGGATTAAAATCCATTGCTACAATATGCATCATTCCTACGTTCAACGGATTAAAATCCGTTGCTACAATATGTGTCGTTCCTATGGAACTCTTACATTACTCACTAGAGCCATCGGCTCGAAACATTTTGTAAGACTGGACTTTAGTCCAGTTTATAAAGCTAAACACGATAAAAAAGAGCCGTAGGCTCGGTACATGTTATATCTATTTTTCTTTTATAATCGTTACTGGTCCTAGCAATCCCGCTTTCAGCAATGGATTCCCTTCTAATCTAAAAGGAGCCGTTGTCCAGGTTAATCTTTCTTCTTTTGGTAACTTTTGGTCGCCCATTAATCGATTTGCCCAAGTATTGGTGATTTTTATAACGAGTGTATTTTTTCCTTTTTTAAGTGCTTCCGAAATATCCACTTTATAAGGATAGGTCCAAAGTGTGCCACAATCTTTCCCATTGATACTGACCTCAGCTATATTGGCAATTGTACCTAAATCCAACCAAATTTTGTCTTTGGACTTTCCTTTCCAATTCAATTCCTTTTGATAGGTTGCAGTTCCCGAATAGTATTTGATATTCTCGTTTTCCGATGTACTCCAGTCAAAAAGTTTGTTGATTTTAATCCTTTCTTTTGGACCATGAAATGAAGGGTCAAATTGTAATTCCCAATTTTCATTCACCACTTGTACCGTTTCAAATTGAGTTTCGTATTGATTTCCTTTAGCCAAAACAGCTACGGTTTCTTGTTTAAAAATAACAAACCCAGATTCATTTGCTTCTAACGCTAATGGAATTATCGTGCGTCCATTTTCTACTTTCCAATTCGCTAAAGCAGTTGTTTTGTCCGTAACTGGATTGTACCATTCCGGCATTTTCCCAACTACTCGAAACGAAGCTTCCAATTGTCTTTTTTCCTCTTTTTGATTCGATAGAAAATAAACATCTTCGGTTTCCGATTTACGGTGTGTCCAAGCGATAGTTTCTGCATTGGCTCGATTTAATTTAGGGAAATAAACATCTTGCTGGATTCCAATGGATGTAAAATCATTTCCTAAATAAGGAAGTTTAATTATTGTTCCCTTTCCTATTTTCCGTGTAGTTGCATTGGAATTGTTATTCCAAATTTCATCTACTATAACTTGCCAGCTTTTGTAATCCGCGTCCGAATGCATTCCCGGTTGCAAAGTCGGTTTTTCGTCAATAAAAACGGTTGCTCCTTCTTTTACCAATTCCAATGTTTTTTTGGCTACAGCCAAAGAAATCATTTTATTAGGTGCCATTTTATGGCTTCCCGGAAATAGTAAAGCACTATAGGAAATTCCTCCTGCGAAAACAACTTTCCCATTTTCTACTTTGGCACTATTTATTAAAACGTCAGCATTGAAAGAATCGTATTGATACCCATTCATAGCGTTTACCCATTGCGACAAATCGGTAATATTTTTTGAATAGGTAACTTCTTTTGGCATTTTAGCGGTAGGCTGTCCTTCATTGGCCAATCGAATTGCTTCACTTGCCACACGTTCTTGTCCAAAAACATTAGGAATAAAAGGCAACAATCGATCTGGAAGCAGGGAACGTGAAGGAAAATCTTCCCCAATAAAAACAGCCAAATCAATCACAGGCTTCCCTTTTTGCAATTGAAATTGAACTCTTTGACAATAATCCACCCAAGCTTTTCCAGGTTTCCACCAGGTTTGATCTCTTTGAAAATAAGAACCAACACCGTCTAAAGTCATTCCCGGTTTTCGGTCCGTCCATGGATTATGCACAAAAACATGATAGAAAAATCGGTTAATTCCGAGCGCATAATTTCTATCTGCCAATGTTTTCAAATTCCCCGGATGTTCGTCCCAATCCATTCGCAGTTCCGTAAAAGCTTCTGCTTGAATAATAGCTTTGCCATAAATATGCCCTCCAGAAATAGCGTCCAGCATATCGTTAGGTTTATCATGCGTTGGACTTCGCAACCAAAATTCACCACCTGGATAATCAACATATTTATAATGCAATAAGGCATCGCTAACCATTGTTGGCGCTACGTTTTCGGAGCTAAACATTACGTTTGCTTTTTTGGCTTCTTGAGCAATGGTGCCAAAGAAATTATCCGCAATTAAATCGGCAATCGTTTTCCGAACATCATACAATACTTTTTCAGAAGTTTCCGCACTCTCAATTGGAATCCCAGCCATAACAGGCAAATAATCTACAATATCATATCCTCTACGTTTTTTAAATTCGGCTTGAAAAACAGGTGACCAGTTTTGACTGCCGCATTCCCAACTATCGAGATGCAATATTTTAATCACTTTCGCTGCTAATTCCGGGCCAGCAGTACGAATCGCTTCGCCAAACCAATGATCTAGTTGAAAACGAATCGTTTCCGGATTAAATTTATCTACTTCTAATCCTTTTCCGGCTCCACCAGTGGCATTCATGTGCCCGGTAGAAGTATGTCCCATTCGAACAATCTTCCACTTTCCTTTTGGCGCAAGCCAAGAAAGATTTCCTTGAGCATCCACAAATTTTGAAATATTGAGCATTTCTGATTTTGAAACACAATCAGGTTTTGGAATTTGAACGGCTGTAGTTTGCGGACTCAAACGCCAAATCGCGCCTGATTTTCCTTCAAAATTATCAATAAGCGATTGATTGGAAAGTGTAATTCGACTCACTTTTAAGTTCTGTTTCCATTTAGCTGCATCCAAATCTTCCGCGCCTGGTTCGGTTCCGGTTGGATCATAGACCAATCTGAAATATTTTGCCGTTACTGGTTTTATGGTATGCGTAGACGAAGCATCGGTATCTTGCCAGCCGTGGCGTGGCGCAATTAGCCTTTCGTGGAATTTAAAATTAATTCCGTCACCGCTCGTTTCTAGAATTAATCTTTGAGCCTGATAATTGTTGCCTTTGGTTTCAACTAAAATCGATTTGCAAGTAAAAGGTTTGTCAAATTCATATTGAATCCATCCTTTTCCGTCTAATTTGAAATTGCCGTCTTTCTTCACATCAGCTAAAAAGGCAACATCGGTATTTGCCACAGAAGAAGTCACTTTAGGCATTTGCTCTTGTGAAGTAACTACGGCTTCTTTGATAGGAATGGCAAAAGTGGCGATGTCTTTATAATAGCCTTCATAGCTAGTAGGAATCGGTAATTTTGTATGAATAGTAGTTCCCCCATTTACGAAAGTGTCAGTCCAAACTATCTTTTGCATGGACATTTCAGGCGTAATCCAAGGACCACCAGCAACGGCAAAACCATCGGCAGCATGAAAAGCGATTTTCAGTCCCAAACGATCCGCTTCCGTGAAAGCAAATTTGACCAAATCCCAGAATTCCGGACTCAATTGCAAAACTGGCGGATCAATTAATGGCGGATTCGTTGGCCCTTTAATTGTCATTAAATAGGCGCCTGCAATTCCCGCTTGTTTCATCGCTTCTAAATCGGCTGTGATGCCTGGTTTCGAATAGGCACTTTGCATCCAATACCAATATACCCAAGGTTTTGAGGATTCGATTGTAGGCTGAAACAAGGCGTTTTCTTTTTTATGAGTTTCCTGTGCAGAAACACATCCCGCAAGAAGTAAAATAAAAAAGAATATTTTTTTTTGAAACATTATTGTTGTTATTTATATCTACTCTTTCATTTTTAAAAATTTGCCGAATCTGCTAAATCTGCGTGAAAATTTTGGCACGCAGATTTAACAGATTTACGCAGATAATAAAATAAAAGTCCTTACTTATTAATATTTAAATTTCTTCAGGCTACTCTCTAAACTGTTTTTTGAAGCTAAAAAAGGAACCAAATAAAAACTGTATTGATAATCTCCCGAAGGAATCTGATATTTTTCCATAGGTTGCGCTACAGGAGACCAACTATCATTTCCACCAACACCCATTTGAATTAAATCGATATTCACGGTCAAAAAACCTGGATCTTTTAAATCAAAAGTATGGGTGGCTGCGCTTAAATTTTCTTGGGTATAAGGCCACGCACTCATACTTAAAACTTTTGCATCATTGACAACCAATAATCCTTTATTTTTTTGAGGTGTTGTAAGCGCCATCCACCTTACATCGGTTCTGTTTCCATTTTCTTGTGGCTTTACATAATGCTCAATAAAATCATTAATTGGCAACGAATATTTCCCTACAAACGATCCAAAACTTCTGTCGTTATAATTCTCCAATTCTCCTTTTCCGTACCAAGAAATTTGGTCAAACTTTCTTTGAACTCCCATTTGCATCCCAATTTTCGGGATGTTTGGTAATTTATTGGAAGCCTTTAAACTGTAATCAACCTTTATCGTTCCATCTTGTTTGATGTTGTACACTACACTAACATTGGCACTATCCTTTATAATTTCGTAATCACTGATGATTTTAATTGCCGCAGTTGACTTATCAATTTTGATATTCGTCAATTTCGGTTTCGCTTTGTACCACTGTTTCAAAACCTTTTGCGATTTCCATCCTCTCTTGTCATTATCCGTAAGTGGTCTAACAAAATTAGGCAGTAATGGAGAAAAAACCTGCTCTTCTCCCTTGAAAATATACGAAGTCAATGCACCATTCACTTTGCTGATATTGATATCAAACGTTTTCCCATTGATTTTAAATTCCGAATCGGATTCAGAAACATTCGCAGCATTTTCTTTTGTGGCAACATAAGTAACTTTTTTCTGCAATAAAAATTGATCGGTTGCCACGGCATACCCTTTTTTCTCCCAATCTTTATCTGCGGAAAGTTGGAATTCGATATTAAGAAAATACTCGGCATCGGTTTTCATTTTTGGCAAATACGGATTCACGTTCAAAACCATAGATTCACCTGCTTCTAATTTGAAAGGTTGTAGTTTTTGTGTTTTTATAACATTACCGTTTTCCAATATCTGTAAAACCGGAATATAGTCATTTAAAGATTTTACCGCCTGACGGTTTTTAATCTCCAATTGAAAACCTTCTTTTAAAGTGGAAACGACAGGCTGATAAACCCATTTGTTTTCGTACATCGATCCTTTTGGCTTTCCATTAGAATCAACTAAACCTTTCGTATTGAAATTCCCGTCATGGTATTTTTCTCCAAAATCACCACCATGAGCAAAATATTCCTGACCTGTTCGTAAATCGGTTTTCAGCAATCCCTGATCTTTAAATTCCCAAATACATCCTCCTATAACTCGTGGAAGTGAGCGGAATTCATCCCATAATTCTTTTAAATTCCCCACTGAATTTCCCATAGCGTGTGAATATTCTACGAAGATAATTGGTCGGGTATCTTTCTTTTGGTCGACCAAAAATTTAGGCGTAAAAACTCCGGGATAAAAGCGGCTTACCATATCAACATAAGGTTCGTCTTGCGGATTTTCGAATCGATAGGCGTGATCAATCGTTTTAGGATACCTCGGATCGAGTGGATCAATGTAACCGTCCAATCTAGGATTTCCCTGTGCAGGTTCGTAATGTACCGGGCGCGTAATGTCAAAATCGTGAACCCAACCTGCCATTGCGGAATGATTTGGACCTTTGCCACCTTCGTTTCCTAAACTCCAAAAAACAATAGACGGATGATTTTTATCTCGATAGACCATTCGGGTCATGCGTTCTAAATAGGCATTCGTCCATTTAGGGTCGTTACTTAATTTTCCGCCAATACCGTGGGTTTCTTGATCAGCCTCATCCATAACCATTATCCCGTATTGATCACATAATTCATAAAAATAAGGATCGTTTGGATAGTGACTGGTCCGAATAAAGTTGAAATTAAATTTCTTAATCGTAGTAATATCTTCTTTAATATCTTCTCTTGTCAAGGCTTTTCCTCGAATAGGATGATGGTCATGACGATTGATTCCATAAACGTAAGTCTCCTTTCCATTGATGAGCATTTTACCATTTTCTTTTGAAAATTCGATAGAACGAAAACCAACTTTACAGGATTTCACTTCGGTAATATTCCCATTTGGATCTTTTAATGTCATTACCAAAGTATAGAGATTGGGCACTTCTGAGCTCCATTTTAAAGGATTTTTGATGGTTTCTTTAAACATTCCAAATCGCACATTATCCAAACGGGGATAACTTTCGTTTATCATATCGATAACTGGTTTTTGAAGCGGTTCTTTGAACAAAGGCACATTATTAGCATCATATAATTGCGCTTGAAAAGTATAATTCTTGATTTTTACACCTGTCAAGTTTTCGACTTTTGGTCTTAATTGAAAAATAGCGTCTTTGTACTCCTTATCTAATTTGGTTTGATAAAAGAAATCCTGAATGCGCAGTTTTGGTTCAGCCATAATAAAAACTTCACGCTGGATTCCGCTTACACGCCAATGATCCTGATCTTCCAGATACGAACCATCAGCCCAGCGAATCACTTGAACCGAAACCACATTTTCACCCTCTTTCAAATAAGGCGTTATATCAAATTCTGACGGAAGAAAACTGTCTTCACCATATCCTAAAAATTCTCCATTTAACCAAACCTGAAAACCAGAACTCACGGCTCCAAAATGCAAGGTTATGGTCATGTCTTTCCAATTTTCGGGAACAGTAAAACTACGTTGATAAGAACCGATACCGTTGTAATCTTTCGGAATAAAAGGAGGATTTATGGGTCTAAACGGATACACCGCACTTTTGTAAATAGGATTATCGTAGCCTTTTAACTCCCAGTTGGAAGGCACTTCAATTTTATCCCAACCGGATACTTTTGTTTTATAAAAATCTTTCGAAGCTTCTTTGAGATTCACCGCATATTTAAAATCCCAGTCGCCATTAAGCATTTGGAGTCGGCTTTTTGTTCTGTCGCCTTTTAGAGCATCTTCAACATTGGTATAGGAATACCCTGTTGCTCTGGAAGGCTGTCTGTTAATACTCGTCACTGTCGGGTCTTCCCAAGGGGCAAACTCATATTTTTTATGTAATTCCGGAATTCCTGCCGGCTCGCCAGTTACGGATTGCGCTTGTATGGTGCAAAATGGAAGTATTAAGAAAAGAGTATTAAGTATTAAGACAAAAGTAGGAATAGGAATTAGGTTTGAAAACACTACAAATTTCAAACATTTTTTTACTGAAAACCATTGAACTAAATTGATCATAACACTATTTATTTAACTTATAAAATCCCCACCCCGAAAGGGAGGGAGACGAAACTGGAAAAACCCAATAAAGTTGTACTTCTAACAACTTAATACTTGATACTTCATACTTAATACTCTACTTCTTCTTTTCTAAAACAACAAAATTCGTTTCACTTTTACCTAAATCTTTCGAAGTTGCTACAGCAATTCCTCTTTGTTCTCCTTTATTCACCGCACAATAGAAATGATAGACAACTCCATCGTGTTTTACAACAAAAGATTTATGGGCAAACAAATCATCATACCGTTCAGATGATTTTATCAGGTCTTCCCCTTTCCAGTCGTTCCAGTGAACTAAATCATTCGAAACAGCAAAACGATTGAAAGCTCCGGGTTTCCAGAAAGCACCAAAATAAAACATCACCCAGGTATCGTTGATTCGTTGAATGTAAGCATCTCCTGTGATTCCTTTATGGTTATTCAAAACTGGATTTTTACCATACCGTTTCCAGGTTTTCATATCGTTTGAAACTGCCATTCCAATTCGTTCTGCGCCTTTTGCCGGTTTCAAACTATCGCCTCGGGCATTGTAATACATAATAAAATTGTGTCCCGTAACTTTTTCTTTGTCTCGAATCACCGTGTTTTTATACATCGTGCTATTTTCCCACCAACTTACTTCGGCATCTTTTGGAGTCAAAACGGGTTTATCTAATCGTTCAAATTCATGCGCTTTCGTTGGTGACTCTTTGGTATAGGCCATCCCGATAGATAATATTCCGGCTTCATACCCTTTGCTGTCGCCGCCAAAATAACTCATCCAATATTTGTCATCGTATTTTTCCCATTCGTAGCTTCCACCCCAAGTTGGGTCTTGTAATGAAATGTATCCTGCTTTTTGGTTCACATCCCAATGCGATTCATTTTCAGAAAAAGACATTACTTTTCCTAAATGTTTCCAATGCAATAAGTCATCACTTTCAGCCAACCAGGTTTCGTAGCCTCTACCTCCATAAATCAAGTAGGTCATGAACCATTTTCCATCTTTCCTGAATACGCTTGGGCAATCCATTTTATAGGAGTTGTCCGTTGGTACCATTACCAAACCGTATTTGTAAGGCGTTTTGATTTCGTTATAAATCTCCTGCATTACGCCATCTGTGATTTCTCTTTTCTTGAATTTTGTGGCGCAACTTACTGTAAACAATGCTACTATTCCAAAAACGAGATATTTAGTTGTATTTTTCATTTTTAACTTTATTCTTTTTTCGAGTTTCCTCAATTGTAACCATTATTTTAAAACTTGCCACAGATTAAAATGATTTTCACAGATTTTTTAAACTAACCCATAATCTGTTTGAATCTGTTAAATCTGCGTGCTAATTTTTTGGCACGCAGATTTAAAAAGAATTTTAGCAGATTGTTATTATCTTAAATTGCTACAAATCCGTTTTAATCTGTGCTTTACAAAGTAAACCCGTGTCATCCGTGTTCCATTTTTTTATTTCAATTCCTTCAATCGGGCATCCATAACTTCTCTATTCAATTTCACTTTTACCATTCCTGTAGGGTGAAATCTTTTTTTCAGATCAATGGCATTATAAACAATCGTGTACACATCATTTCCTTCAGGAATTAAACAAAGTGGCGTACGCATAATGTCCCACCATTTATCTACTTTAGTTTCTATTGGCAGATAGCGTGCTTCACCCCAATTAATTCCATCTTTTGAAAGTGTATATCCAATCATATTCGGTAGATGATGCCCCCAGCCTTCTGGGCCTCCATCAAAAATAGCGATGTATAAGCCGTTTGGCAACTGACTCACAATTGGATTTTCAACAAATGACGGATGTATCGTTTTTATAGGCTCTAATCCTTTATTCAAACGTTGCCACGGACCTTCTAAACTATTCGATTCGGCCAACGCCACAAACCAGCCTTTTCCTGATTTCTTCGGATAATCCGCCCAAGATTCAAATGGATAGGCTCCACTATAAAATCCGAACCATTTATCACCCACTTGATACGGAAAAAAAGAGGCCACACCCTGACGCCCTTCCCAAGGCTTTGAATCCAAACCGGGTTCCATAATGATTCCCGTATCTTTGTATGGACCGCCAATTCCGTTAAACCCATCAACAGTTGATTCACACCTCCAAATTCTTCCAAAAGAGTGATTTGGTTGAATTTCTTTATGAACGGTATAAGCTAAATAATAGCCGTACCATTTGTTTACTTTTTTATCAAAAACAGGCATATAAGACCAAATCGCAGCACGTCGATCGTTCATCGGATTGTCGTCTTCTGTGATGGCATACGTTCCACTGGCTTGCAAAATAGTCGATTCTCTTTTCCAATGAATGGCATCCTTACTTGTCCAATGCCCAATTTTGGTTTTTACACGGTCGTAATACATTTCTACCCCTTTTTCACCAGCTCTTTCCGTTGGAAACATATGGTAGCTATCGCCAACTTTTACCACACGACCGCCTTCAAAACCGCCTTGAATTCCTTCGGCACCAGGAAATCCTTCATCAATTACTGGTTTATTTTCTCCGCCAATAATTTCAAAAAGTGGCTTCTCATCTGAAAATCCTTCTACTATAAACGTTGGATTCCAAAGTTTTCCATCTGGAAATTCCACATTACGAGAAAGGGGTTGTTGATTATTTTTTATTACACCCAAGACTGCAAACAGTCCTTTTCCTTCAGGATTTATGACATGTGTTCCTTTAGGAAAAGAAATTGCATATACATTCACCGGAGGCAAACCTGTTATTGTCACTCCATTTTCAAGAACCAATTTGGCATTAGTTTGATTATTTAATTGAAGGTATTCGGCGTTATTTTTTTCTTGGAAAATACCGATAAGCACTTGTACCGATTCCTTAAATTTTAATTTTAATGGAGTATTTGTTCCATTTTTATATTTATCCAAAGGAAGTACCACGCCAGTTAGTCCTTGTAATTCTGGAGGGATTCGAACAATATTGTGTTTACTTCCAGAGAATACGTGTGCATATTGAGTTATTTTGAATGTCTTGAAATGAGACTTGACAACTTCAAAAGAAGCCTCTTGCCAGCTGGAATTTTTAACTCCATCGGTTTTTTGGCCTTGAGCCAAAACTGAAAAACTCAAAAAAACCAAGAGTAACTTATATATAGATTTACTTTTTAGACTCATTCCCTTAAAGTGCTTTATAACTGATTTGGTAATCCACATTCGGTTGTACCGTTAATTGGTATTTGTTTTTAGACAATTCTGTAATTGTTCCAGAATTAGTTTTAGGTTTGTTTTTACTTTCGAAAATCAATTTTCCTTCGCCTTCAGCCGCTTTTACTTTGATTTCTGATTTACTTACATACAAGGCCACTTCTCCGTTTGGTGTTGGCACTTTTCCTTCCATCCATTCCAATCCACCTAAATTAGGTTTCACTTCGAATTCAGCATAACCCGGAGCAGTAGGTTTTACGCCTAAATAATATTTTCCGAGCAAATAAATTGGGCTGGAACCCCAAGCATGGCAAAGACTTTTTCCATAAGGACGTCCATACATCGCTAAATGTTCTGTTCCTTTTTTCGTTGGATTGTATTCTTCCCAGAAAGAAGTTGCACCTTCTTTTAACATTCCTCCCCAATAGTCTTTCATTTCTTTCAGCACATAATCTTGTTCGCCCATGGCACACAATGCTTCCAACTCGTAAAAGCGCATATAAGGCGTTGTGATTTGAAGAATTTTATCATTGAGCAACACCTTCTTTTTTATACTTTGTTTTTGTTCTTCATTAAAATAATTGAAAAAAATACCGAACATATTAGCGTATCTGGTTACAATATCTTGCATTTTGCCGTCTATACGCTGGTGCTTCATAACGTTTTCTTTTTTATCCCAAAACACGTCAAATAATTTTGCTTTTAAATCAACAGCTAATTTTTGATATTGTTTTTGGTCATCCTTTTCACCCGCGATTTCAGCACTGACTGCCATGGCTTCTAAACTTCTCGCTAAAAGCATTTGCTCAAAACTTACCTCGCCGGTTTTTGGTAATCCGTTCGCCCAATCAATAAAAACCCAATCGCCTTCTAATGGTTCCAAGAATCCGTTTTTGTTTCTTCTTTCTAAACAGAATTCCATAAGTGATTTCATTCGTGGATAAAAAGTTTTGATAAATTTCGTATCGCCCGTGTGCAAATAGTAATCGTAAACACCCACAAACCAATACAGCGAATAATCCATTATGATATTAATATGAGCCGTCACAGGTTCTTTACCACGAAGCGCCAACAGAGTACGTTCTACGGAAGCCGAATCAAAGAATAAATAATAATTCATTAAATAACTTTGATAAGCATCACCAGACCAAACCCAACGGTCGCGTTTAATTCCGTCTATAAAAAATTCGCGGGATGTTAAATGCATCGTGTAAGCCGACACATCCCAAATTTGATTTAGTAATTGGTCTGAAGATTTGAATGCACCACGATAGTCTAATGGCAAATATTCATAAAGCATCGAAATAGAATCATATTTCACCCCTGCATCTGATTGTACCTGAACATAGCGGAAGGCTTTGGATCCATCATGTGTGTAGGTTTCGGGCTGGTTTCCATCAAAAGATAAATGGTCCAGTGTTTCACATCTGGCAGAATCCAGCGCTTCCTCCCGAGATTCACCATAATAAAGTGCTACTTTACCTTTTCCTTTTAAACCGTGAATTTTAATATAACCAAAAGTTTCTTTACCAAAATCTACCAACTGACCAGTTCCTATTTTTTCTGTTTTTTTTGCGTTCCAAGGTGTGGTTGTTAGTTTAAACCCGGAAGGCTTATTCTCTGGTGAATCAAAATTCCAGGAACCAACAGGCATCCATGGCGTACCTGATTGTTGTGCTTTTCCAGCTTCATCAATCCAAAGTTTATCTTCATTGGTCACCTTCCAGGATGCATCAGATTTAACATACTTACCAGCAATATAAATAGCTGGCAACACTTCCTGATTATATACTTTAAATGAAATTTTGTGTTTCCCAGCAGGAATTTTTATTGATTTTGGTTGCCCGTAAACTTGAACTCCATCTAAAAGTAATTGAAAAGATCCTTCCGAGTTGATTTTTACCTCGTCTAATTCTGGAATATCTACTTCTGTTTGAAAAGTTACCAAGGCATAAGGACTGTAATATTGCCAAAGCGGCGGAAATACCGCTTCCCGTTCTGTACGTCGTACTTGCATTTTATTACTTAACCAAACTTCGAAATCTCCCGGATACCAAATCCAGGTGGCTTTGTTTTCTTTTGGCTTTACCTGAGCATTTACATTAACAAAAGTAAATGCCATTACCAAAAGGAACAAAACCGTTAGAGACCTAAAAATTGAAAAATGGTTTTTCATATAAGGTTATATTTATTATTAATTAATTTATTGTTTATTTAAGTAAAATGCTTTCATCATAAGTCACTATGTATTCTTTTTTACTTTCTAATTTTTCAATACCATTTTGAGTTAGAAAATTTGGACTTACTAATATTAAATTACCTCTATAATTCATTTGATCAGGTTCGTGATAATAAATATCGAATGTAAAGCTATAGCGACCTCCATTTAATTTATCCATCACACCTATACAAGACTGAGGATTAATAATTTGCCCTATTTTCACAGCAATAGAGTTTTCCTCAATCCCTGAATAAGATGCGAAAGTTCCATCAGCATGTTCAACAACAATTTCTTTTCGTAGTACTTTTTTAGTTTCTTGAGTTGCCTCATCTTTATCAAACATTGTTAAAGTTCTTACATCAACAACAACTCCTTTTCTCATTCCAAAAACACTATCCTGATTGTTCGAATTAACAACATATTTTTTCCATTTTTCTGGACTAATACCTGGCCTAGTACCCCAATAAATCTTCACTTTTTTTCCTTTCTTAAAAGGAAGTATATAAGTTACAGTAGTATCTATATTAGGATTTAAATAACCTCGAGTTACAGAATAGCTGTATGAAAAATCAATTTTTTTATTCTTGTCAATTGGCTTCAACTTAAAAAGCAAACCTGAATCAGACGTAACATTCATTTTAGGAATATTACTAGTTTCGGAATTTTCTAATTTTGTGAAATGAATATCAACAATAAAACTCCCTATTCCTTCTTTTGTATATTTAAAATCGACACTATTATCCACATTCCTAACAGGTGTAATAAAAATTCCAGGAGCTTGTGCATGCAAACCATTCTTAATTACCAGAGAAAAAAAGATTACTAAAATAACTAATTTACTTCTTGACATATTTTTCATGTTTTATTGTTATCTAACAAAATATAAGAAATTTCTAATTAAAATTAAAAATGAGGTATAAGCTCAAAATAGTTAGTCCCAATAAGGCAAATAATATTTTCACTCGTTTGCTGGTTTTAGGAACATCAGTTTCGCTTACAAAAGTGGTTTCTGGATTTTTATCAACCAATGAAATAATAATTGCCGCTACCAACAAGACTACAAAAATGTAGAATGATATCAGTAAAAAGTGAGGCCAAGCGGTATAAACATCGGCAGGGAAAATCCATAAATACAGTACTCCAATTGACAGACTAAAAGCAGATCCCCAAGATAAAATACCATTTACGGCTTTCTTAGTAGTGCGTTTCCAAAAAATGCTCAACAAAAATACAACTGACAAAGATGGAGCAAGAAACCCTAAAACCGCCTGAAAAATGTTGAATAAATTTTGACCTTTTATATTGTCAATTGCAATCGCGATAAGAATAGAAAACACACATCCTGCTGCAATTGTGATACGACCAATTTTTATTTGTTCTTTAATAGTTGCCGCAGGATTGATTTTCTTTACGTAAATATCATTGGTGAAAACCGTACTTAACGCATTAAGTGAGGAACCAATAGTTCCCACCAAAACGGCAATCATCACACAAATTACCAGACCGTTCATTCCGCTAGGAAATAAATTGGTAACCATAGTCATATAAGCCAAATCGGAATTTTTACCTAATTCCGGATACAAAACAGAACACAGAATTCCTGGTAAAATAAATAAAGGCAGCGCCATTACTTTTAACCAACCGATAAAGTTAACTCCCAACTGTCCCTGCTCTAAATTTTTGGCACCCAATACACTTTGCACCATCGATTGATCGGTACAAAAGAATGCCACTGCGGCCACAGGATACCCTAATAATATAGCAGGCCAAGGATAATGTGCATCGTTTGCCGGTTGCACTAAATTCCAGAAATTTGCAGGTGTTTTGGCAATCAAAGCTTCAATACCTCCTACTTTTTGCAATCCTAGATAAGATAATGTAAGCGACACCACAATTAGTAAAATCATTTGGAACACATTCACTTTTGCAATGGCTTTCAAACCTCCGGCAAAAGTAAAAATCCCTGAAAAAATCACTAAAACAGTCACACTTTGCCACATGGGTATTCCTAAAATCTGGCGTACCAAAATACCCCCACTAAATAATCCCAAAGACAACCAACTTACTAAAATTTTCACCATGGCATACCAAGCCAAAATGGTTTGGGTACTGTCTCCATAGCGTTTTCCCATATATTCAGGCATCGTGCTCACTTTGCTGGCAATATAACGCGGCGCGAAAACCATTGCTAACAGCAATAAAAAAACAAAAGCATACCATTCGAAATTTCCCGCTACAATTCCTGTGGCATAACCGATACTCGCAAAAGCCAATAAGGAAGAAGGGCCAACATTAGTCCCCCACATATTAAATCCTATATTGTACCAATTAAGGGAATTCCCAGCCAGAAAAAGTGTTTCGTTTTTCTTACTTTGTTTCACACTTACCATATAACCAATGACCAATAAGGTCACTAAATAAATAGCAACAATTATAAAATCTAAGGTAGTTAACTTATCGTAGATACTGTTCATAGTCCGTATTCGTTTAGAACAGCAGCAATTTTAACTGGCATTCCGGTTTGTAAAGATTTATCCATAGCTTGCAATAAAGCAACTGTTCCAATACCTTCTTCCATGTTTGGATAAGCCTCGAAATCTTGTTCAATACTATCTGCAAAATATTCCAGATAATTTTGGTATTCACCGGCATGGTGACTTTGACCCTCAAAACGGAAATAATGTTTTAAAGTATCATCGCCCCAAGTAACTATTTTTTGCTCCCCATCTTTTGTTGTAGCCGAATAACGAAGTTCGTGATAATCCGCCTGACTTGCACCTTCTGTTGCTCTCAAAATGGTACTCATTCCACTATCTCTTTGTGCAGGTTGTGTTGGAGAAGTATAAACGCCGCTCACTCGGGCAATTCTTCCGTCGGTTGCCTTGAAAATAAAGTGCATCGTATCTTCATTTTTTAGACCTGCTACACTTCCATTACTGCTAATCATTCCGTATCCCATTACTTCTTCAATATTCGGCAAATACCATCTGATGAAATCCACTGGATGGCTTAATCCGCCATAAAGCCATTTGAAAGATTGTAGTAACGACCAGTCTTTTTCCAAAAACCAACGGTGATCAGCATGATAATGCGCTTCAATGGTAATTAAATCGCCAATTAAGCCCGCTTCAAAATCGGCTCTTTGTCTTTTCGCCGGTTCAAAAAATCGAGAACTTTGACCTATAAAAACCTTTTTCCCTGTTTTCTTGCTCAGTTCCAATAATGCTGTGGCATCCGAAAGGTCGTCAATGAAAGGTTTCGTGCAAACCACGTGTTTTCCGTGCAACAAAGCTTGTTTTACGTGCTGAGCATGCAAATGATCCGGCGTATAAATAGCGATGATATCGATTGCGCTATCATTCAATAAATCATCATAATTTGTTGTATAAGAATGAAAATCGAATTCCTGCGCTCTTTTCTTGCACAATTCCTCATTCCTGTCACATATTTTTACCAACTCTAATTTGGAACTTTTCAAAGCTGCCGACATCGTGCTGCGTCCCTCTCCGAGACCGAGAATAGCTATTTTTAACATTTATTCAGATTTTCCTCTCTCCAGCCCTCTCCGAAGGAGAGGGAGCCGAAACTGGATTGAAATATATTAAGTATTGGCATTATACTTTCTTTTTGGTGCAAACAATTCAATTACAAATAACACTGTTTTTTATTTTGGCGTGACCCTCCGTAAAAAAACTACGGGTCGGGCTTTACGTTCCCGCTTTTTTTCTTTGGCGATAAAAAAATCGCCAAAGAAAAAAGAGCTCCACTGCAATCCCTCACGCGGTGCAATTACCAACTCAATCATTTTAATGGACGGATTAAAATCCATCCCTACAATAGTGCCGAGCTTACGGCTCTTTCAAGTAAAGCTCTTTAGGTACGATTATCATTGCATTCCTCTTCCCGCTTTTCTCTTTTTTCTTTGTTCTTTTTCTTCTACAACTTCTTCAAAAACATCCAGGTTTCTCCCGGTTTTGTTCCTTCAATTCCGGTTTGATATTTTTTCATTAATGCGTTCCAATCGTCTACACGCGGATTATTTTCGGTTGTTTTTGGATTCAATTTATTTAGGCTTTCTCCTTTTGGAATACTGATAACCAACATTAATTGTCTTCCATTTTTGAAAACCTGCAGTTGCTGAAAATCGGCATTGCAGAAACCTTTGGCAATTTCTGGCCACTTTTCGAATTGGGTTGTGTGGTAATCCACGTATTCTTTTTGCATTTTTTCGTCTTCGACCAAATTTGCCGTCAAAACGATGTTTTCCCATTCGGATGCCGGTTTTACCTCTTTGCATCTTTCGAAATTCTGGAAATCATAAACAGGGTTTTCATAAATTTTAATTTCCAATGCCGGAAAAGCCAAAGCCAGTTTTCTTTTCGTTCTTTCGGGCTGATTCATTTTTCCATAAATCACCACATGATTTTCCCATTGGTACAATTCTTCGCTTACAATTCGGAAACCTTTTATGGTCGATTTGATTTTTTCTATATCAAAATCCTTCCCGATTAATTCGATTGCTACGGATTTTGGCATTTCCTGCAATCCCCAGGCTTCGTCAACAACAACTTCTTTAGCCAGTAAACTGCTGTATGGCGCTCGAATTCCTGCATTTTCCTTAATTTTTGGATCAACAAAAGGATAATTGTCTTGCCAAACATTCCCCGCAGGGCCATTGTTGTTTTTCAGAATTTTTTGAATCGGAATCCAGTTGTTTTTGATCGTAAAATGCTGGCTTCCTTCATCGGTGTACAAATACAACCACAAAAATGGATCGTGTGCATACGGACTGTTATATACTTTGTCAATATAATTCTCTTCAATCCTGCTATCTGGTTGTGAGGAAAGCGTATAAATTCCTGCCACATCGTGTAAATGTTTGGCATAATGATGAATTTTGTTGGCTAGAATTTTGTTGTTTCGCATCACATTTTCGGTGTGTGTCCAACCCCAGCCTACGGCCATTCCGGTATAAGAAACATCCGAAATTTCATTGTGCTCAATCGTAACATTCTTGACAAAACCGGCGCTTATTCCCAAAGTTCCCCAATCCTCATTGGTCACATTGGTAATCAAATTATCAGAAACCACTTCGTCCGAACAAACTACTCTATCATCTTTTACAGTATACGGCAAATGTGCTTCGAAAGATTCTTCGGAGAAAACGCCTAAATTGATGCCGCTTCCGCCAATGTCTTTGAATAAATTTCCTTTGATAGTATTGTGATTGGTTCCTTTATGCAAATCCATTCCCGTGGATGATAAATGCTCAAAACTGCACGATTCGAATTGGGTATTGTTGGCATAATTTACTTCCACGGCTGCTCTTGGTCGGCCTACCCAAGCTTGGTTTTCTAAACTCGCCTGATTGGGTGTTCCGGGTATTTTCAATTTATAAGCATCCAGCAAATACATTCCGGATTGTAAAGGAACATGACCTTGTTGCGAAGGACGAAGCCAATTGCTGTATTGAAACGAAATTCCCTTAAAATTAAAATGATGCACGGGTGAATCCAAAGTACCTTTAACTTCCACTAAGTTTTCCAAAACAGGAACCGTCACTTTAGCTGAATTCATATCCTCTCCTGCTCTTGGAATATAATAGATTTTAGCTTTTTTTCTGTCCAAATACCATTCTCCGGATTCGTTCAACATCGAAATTCCATTGTTTAAATAGAATGCTGAATTCCCGTTATTTTTCGAAATCCATGGTGCTGGCCAAGGGTGTTCACTTTGGATACGGCTTTCAGGGTGTTCAAAAGAAAGTTTCGCACTGTCTTTTTTTACTTCGATATTTTTGATACGCAAATTGGCAATCGCCCACCATTGCACAATAAACAGTTCCATTCCGGGTTCGAACTTTATGGATTTATCTTTATAAGGAATCCAGCAGGTTTGCGAAGCTGCATCCCAAGATAAAATACGGTCCATTTGAGTTCCTGCAGTACTTTTGGCTCTTACCGCTTTTTTACCGTTCACCCATAACTGTCGATAGTTGATGATTTCACCTGCTTTTTCAGGTGCATCAGCCACCCAAACCATTCCTGTTTTTAATCCATTTATGGAAGTTGTAGATTTTTTCCAGTTTTTTATTTCCAATCCGCCGCTTAGTATAGGTTTTGCATTTATATCAGCTTCAATAGTAGTGGGACTTTCAGCCGTTCCTGAATCTTCAGGTCTTACAAATAAAGGCTCTTCTAAATAATAAGTGCCATTCATTACTATGATATGAATACCTCCTTTTATTGAGGAATCCTTTAAGCGACGCATCTCTCTCGCTTTTCTAAGTGCCCTTTGCACGGTAGCCAAAGGACTGGACTTACTTCCTATGTTTGTGTCATTTCCCTGTACAGAAACCCAAATTTCGGCAGCGTTTACTGAAAACAGCATTCCTATTATGAAAAAAACTAAAAATATGCTGCGCACTTGTTTCTGATTCATTTTGTATTTTAAAACATTAATTGTTTAATTGACAAATATAATTTTTTCTATACACTAAGCATCAATATATTTAATTTTTTTTTGAGTCCTCAAAAAATAGTAACTAATTTCTGAGAATATTGCACTTAAATAACAAAATAGTTGCTTTAAGTTAAAATCAGCTCCTTTTAATTATTCCTTTTTTATTTTTGAATGGCAGAGGAATTAGTTCTCCAACAAAGCCTTATGTCGGATCATAAAAAAACTCCCTTATTTCTAACGGAGTTCTTAAACTTTCTTTTTCGATATTTTTAGGATTTACTTCTAGCTCTACCCTTGTAAAATGCTTCATACTCTTACCCAAATTTTTTTCGTTGAAATTGCATTCGAGCCAAAGGTTATATTGTAATTTATAAATAGTTAATTTATGAATTCTAATCTTTAATCAATTTTCATAAAAGCTGATGATCTTTATAACCTACTTATTATTCTCTAAGCCATAATACATCATAAGCACCTATAAAGTTTTTTTCATGAATCTCCATTTCGCTTTCCGTCAGTAAATTAAATAATTTATTTTCGTTCAAATTGGCAAATAAACTGCTTTCGAAAAAAGTATCAAATCCAGAGAAATTTGCAATAACATAAACGACATCTTTATTATCCGTTTTTTTATACACTAACAAATGTGTGTTTTCATAATCAATATATTCTAAATCATTAGAATCGGCAAAAGCAGGTGTTTGTTTCCTGATTTCAATTAACTGTTTTAATTTTTTGTAGACCTGAGCTTGTGCCGATGGAGCATCTTTTATGTTTTCGACAAAACTCCAATTCATTTTAGAACGGTGCAACCAGCGGTTATCATATCTTTTGCTTTCATCATTTAAGTAATCATAATTATTTGGCAACGCAACCTCATCTCCGCTATAAATCATTGGCAAACCACCTAAAGACAAAATAATGGCATGTTGTAAGTTAATTCGTTTTATGGCTAATTGAATTTCATTTTCATTATTTTCTTTGAGTGCTTTTTCAAAACCACATAATGCCGCCATGGAACCTGAAATACGCGCATTACCCGTTTCATGCTCTATCATAAAGCGTTGTCCAAGTGCAAAACTGCCATTAAACCCATCACAATAATGCTTTAAAACATACAACCGATGCTGCAAACTATCCAATCCAAGTTCAGTAACCAATTTGTCATCAAATCCCAATCCGATGTCATCATGACAACGGGCATAATTTATCCATGTTGTGTTTCTTGGTTTCTTAGGGACTGCATTCATTGACTTTTTCAGCAAATTAGTGTTTCCTGTAGCCATAGCTTCCCAACTCAATGCCATAAAATTAGCATTATAAGCAATGTCGCATTCATCTCCTTGAGCTAATCCTTCGCCAAAATATTTTATAATTTCTTCAGGAGCGACAATCGCTTCAGCAATATAACCCACACCCGGAGCTACAATTTGACCACACAATTTAAAGAGTTGTAACAAAAGATGAACTTCTGGCAGGTTTTGATTAAACTTTCCTATTTCCTTCCACATGAAAGCTACGGCATCTAACCGAAAAACATCTATTCCTTTATTGGACCAGAATAACATAGTGTCTATCATTTCAACTAAAACCATTGGATTCTTATAATTCAAATCCCATTGATACCCATAAAACAAAGTCATCACCCATTGATCACTCTCCGGCAAGTAAGTGAAATTTCCAGGTGAAGTATCCGGAAAGATTTCAATCATTGTCCGTTCATACGCATTCGGTAAATTCCGGTCTGGGAAAAAATAGAAAAAATCTTTGTATTTAGGATTTCCTTTACGAGCCTCAACTGCCCATTGATGCTGGTCTGCACAATGATTGAGTACAAAATCCATAATCAAATTCATGTCGTTTTTTTGAAACTCTTTTACCAAAGCTTCAAAATCCTTCATGGTTCCAAATTTAGGATTGACTTCGCGATAACTGCGGACTGCATAACCGCCATCATTTTCAAATTCCGGCACATCCAAAAAAGGCATCAGATGCACTGTATTAATTCCCAAATCCCGGAGGTAAGGAATTTTCTCTTTCAATCCATTGAAATCAGTATCAAAGAGATCTACATACAACATCATTCCAACAATTTTCTCACTGGAATACCAGTTTGGATTAGCAACACGTGTCAAATCACGTTTCTTTTGTAAAGCAGAACGCTCTTCAAAATTCTTGACCAAAGACAGCATCAACAATTCAAACGCCTCCTCTTTATGAGGACTATACGCATATAATTTTTGATATATGTCACTAATAATTGGAAAATTTGCTCCCAATCTTAAATGAAAATTCTTGTCATTGACTTTTACATCATCTAAGAAAAAATTCAATTTTGATAACTTTTCGGCCTGTTGCATGTTTTTATAATTTTTTCACCAATTCATTATTATTAATTCTAAAATAACAGGTAGTCCTACCTAAAGATAAAACGATTTTAAATATAATAAAAAAATGAATGCTGAAAAACAATTACCTTAAGAACATAATTATTACAAAAAAATAACCCATCGTGCATTATTATTTTGAAGTATAAAGGCCGCCCTACTGGACAGCCTTCCTTTTTTATTATTTTTAAAATTAGTTCGTGAACACTTTTTCTACAAATAATTCTGCTGAATTATGGAATAAAAAAAAATTACCAGCCCTGAGTCAAGCCATTCTTTACCACTGCTTCGTATTTATCTTTATCAAAACTATATAAGTTGGGCGCTTTATGAGCCACATTACTTTTCTTTTCATCAAGTTTTATCAGTATTCCAATGGCCGTTATTTTGCGAAGAAAATTTCTGCGGTCGAGCTTTCTGCCTAATATGGTTTCATATAATTTTTGTAATTGAGGAATTGTGAATTTTTCAGGAAGTAAATTATATCCTACCGGCATTAAATTCAATTCCATACGAAGTGTTTCTAATGCTTTATCCAAAATTTCCTTATGATCTAAAATCAAATCCGGTACCGCATTATGGTCAATCCACTCTACAATTTCATTTTTACCTTCCGGTTGAGGAACTGCTTGTAAAAAATCAACTAAAGCATAATAGCCCACTGTTACAAAACGATTCGTATACCACTTCCCTTCTTCCAAAGGTATTCCGTAAAAATCTAAAACTCGGTTACTAAAATGATTTTCATTTCTTTTGACAGTACCAAAAGTCGAAAACTGTCTCAGAAAAATCCCTTCTAATCCTGTTCGGCCATGTAAAATGGTAACTGCTGCCTGATCTATATCTTCATGAACAGGTATAAACCCACCAGGCAAAGCCCATTTATCACTGTAATTTGTTTTTATCAATAATACTTTGAGCTGATTATCATGAAATCCGAAAATCACACAATCTATTGATAAACCTGGCTGATAATCTTCCCTGTTATCTAAAATATTTTTTAACATGTGATTCTTTTTATAGTAATTTAATTTTAATTATTTTATGGCGCAATTTAGCTCATTTTTTTAAGAAAATAAATGAATACCCAATCTTCAAAATTCATCTTCGATTGCCTCAGCCTTAAAATTAAAAAAAATGATTGAAACAAAGAAAACAAACCTATTCAATAATAAACCATATTTCCAAAAAATTTAACTAAAAAAATAATTCATAAAAAATATAAAAATTTCACGCGAAATACTTTGCGAGTCAAAAAAATATGTACTTTGCGTCAAAATAACACAAAACATTTTAAACTCAGTAAATAATTACCAAAAAAAGCCAAATTAAAGATTATAAAAAATAGTTTTACTACTAATAGGGATTACGCTTTCAGCCCAATAGTGTGCCTAAAGTATAAATTATAGGGAAAAGTAAAATCTTAGTTGCAAAACTAAGATTTGCAAGAAAAAGCTTCTATCTGTTTAGTTTAGGGAGGAAACATCACAAACTAAAGACGAGAAAAAAGCAGCTAAATTTTTTAGAAGCGATATAAGTAGACATGCCAATAAATAAATGTCTTTTATTATCAGGAGGAAAATTTACAGAAGAAAATCTTGATGTAATATTAAAAGCAGTAAACCAAAATTAAAAAAGCATTTACAAAAATTGTTAATTAATTGTTGTTAAAAAAGTATTGAAACAGAATTTAAAAGAGGTTCTATCGCAAGACAAACCTCTTTTTTAAACTCCCTCTTAATCAAATTTATTGTCCTAATTTAATACCATAACTACAAGTTCTTTTAGGATAATTGATTTAGAGTCAATACTTTTTTATTTATATCAATTTCAACATCCTGGCACATATAAATAAATTAAAAAATACCGCATCAAATATATTAATTTTCAGTTATAAAGCCTTTAGCTTTATTAAAATATAAAAGGAATTTCCATATATTAACATAAGTAGCACAGGCTTTAAAATAAATAAATAAATTCAAGTCTTCGGATTTCTCAGCAAGGGCAATGGTTTTACAAACAACATTCTCCTTTTTTCATTCTTATTTCTTTTCAAAAAGAACTTTCTAAATTAGATATTCCTTTTCCTAATAATTATTATTTCACCACTTCAAAAGTGTTTTTCAAACGAATGTCCGCAGATGAAGATCCAATCATTAAATCAAAATCTCCTGGCTCAACACTCCATTTTAATGCTGCATTATAAAAAGATAATTTTTCTTTGTCAATACTAAATTTTACTGTTTTAGTTTCCCCGGCATTCAGTTTTATCTTTTGAAAATCTTTCAGTTCAATAATTGGCCGCACTACTGACCCTACTTTGTCTCTTAAATACAATTGAACTACTTCTTCTCCTGACACTTTACCTGAATTGGTTACATTTAAAGAAACTTCAATACTCTCAGTACTTTTAATTTTGTTTTTAGACAATTTCAAATTCGAATATTCAAAAGAAGTGTAACTCAACCCGTATCCAAAAGGAAATTTAGGACTGTTTTTTAAGTCTGTATATGCCGAAACATAATTGCTTGCCGTTTCGTTTGGAGCTGGTCTTCCTGTATTAAAATGATTGTAATAGATAGGAATTTGTCCTTCTTCTCTTGGGAAAGACATGGGTAATTTCCCTGAAGGATTGTAATCTCCAAACAAAACATCGGCAATAGCATTTCCTGCCTCGCTTCCTAACCACCAGGTATACAAAATTGCAGGGATATTATCAGCCGTCCAATTAAAAATAAGCGGTCTTCCTGCGTTGATTAAAACTACAACCGGTTTTCCAGTCGCTTGAATCGCTTTTATCAAATCTTCCTGAACGCCCGGCAAACGAAGATTGCTGCGACTTTTAGCTTCACCGCTCATATCTCTTCTTTCCCCAATACTTAAAATCACAACATCAGCTTGATTCGCAACAGCGATTGCTTCGGCAAAACCATCTTTGTTATCGCCTTCAATTTCACAACCTTTGGCGTAAAGCAATTTAGCGGTATTCCCAACCTTAGTTTGCAAACCTTCCCATTGTGAAATAACCTGTTTTTCATAATCCACTTCTGGCAATTCTACCGACCAAAAACCCATATTTTGCTTGTGCTCTTTAACCAAAGGACCAATAAAAGCAATTGTTTTTGTTTGTTTTGAAATTGGCAAAATGTTTTTCTCATTCTTCAACAATACGATACTTTTTGCTGCAACTTCTCTCGCTGCTTTTCTATGTTCCGGATTGTTCAACGCCGCTTGCTCTCTTTCCGGATTGGAGTATTTATAAGGATCTTCGAATAATCCCAATTCAAATTTCTTGCGTAAAATTCTTTTCACGGCATCATCAATTAACGCAATTGGAACTTTTTTCTCCTGTACTAATTGTGCCAAATTATAGCGGTACGCATTGCTTTCCATGTCCATATCGCTTCCTGCAGTTATCGCGGCTAACGCAGCTTCTTTACTGTCTTTTACATATCCGTGATTGATCATTTCGCCTATTGAACCCCAATCAGAAACTACAAAACCCTGAAAATTCCATTTCCCTTTCAAGATGTCTCTTTGCAAATATTTATTTCCTGTTGCCGGAATTCCGTTAAGGTCATTGAACGAATTCATAAAGGTTGCGGCACCTGCATCCAAAGCGGCTTTGAAAGGTGGCAAATAGGTTTCCCAAAGCATTCTTTCACTCATATCAACCGAGTTATAATCTCTCCCACCAATTGCAGCGCCATAAGCAGCAAAATGTTTCACGCAAGCCATCACGGAATTGACATCCCCTAATTTCCCTTGAAACCCTTTCACTCTCGCATAAGCAATTCTTGAACCCAAGTACGTATCTTCTCCGGCACCTTCCATTACACGACCCCAGCGTGGATCACGCGCAATATCCACCATTGGCGCAAATGTCCAATGAATTCCACTTGCAGCCGCTTCGGTCGCAGCAATTCTTGCCGAAAGTTCCATCGCACCTAAATCCCAACTTGCGGCTTCCGCCAAAGGAATTGGAAAAGTAGTTTTATACCCATGTATAACATCTTGGCCAAATAACAACGGAATTTTCAATCTTGATTGCATCGCTAATTCTTGGTATTGTCTCGTGTGTTGCGTTCCCAAAACATTCAACATAGAACCAATTAAACCTGTTTTAATTTCAGATTGTTTATTCGGATTTATGGTTATTGGTCCAGTCGCAGCATTGTCACCTGTATATTGATTTAATTGACCTATTTTCTCTTCGAGAGTCATTCGCTTTAGCAGAGCATCTACTTTTTGGCCAATCGTTTTTTGTTGAGAAAAAGCAATAAAGCAGGTCAATAAAAGTGTTGTAGTTACTATTTTTTTCATTTCTAAGTACTGTGTTATTTTATATTCAAATTCATTTACTTCATAATCCAAAGAGCAGAAAATGGCATTTTATTTTTTATTCGCTTGGTTTTTTAAATTCTAAAAAGTTCAAATTGAAATTTCCTTTTTCGAAATAGACTCTGATTTTATTCGTTCCTTGTTTTAAAACCACATTTTTCAAAGTCACCGTTTGCCAATTACTTAACCCTCCAGAAGATGGAATGGTAATAGTTTCAGAAAGTTGCCCGTTTTCATCTTGAAGAAAAAGCTTCCCTCCGGCTACATCACTCGAATACCGAATGGCAACATCAAAAGTAGTTTTGGTTTTTACCTCAACCGTGTATTGCAACCATTCGCCATTTTCAATAAATGCAACATGAAATCCATTCGTGCTTTTATCCGTACAAGATTCAATGTCTACACCATCATTTCTCATGACACCACCTTTATTCCATTTGGTAAATTTAGTCCCTTCATAATTAGCGACATCTTTATCAAAATAAGCAAATCCGTTTTGGCCTAAATCATATTCAGTCGCGAATACTTTCCCTGGCAAAGCATGATTTTTGTATTTTTTAGTATCGGTTGTTTGCACTTGTCTGAACATCGCATCGATAACATCGTATCTGATAGTCAGTTTTTTCATTTTGTAGTTTTCGGCAATTTGCATTAGCGCTTTTTTTGCAAAAGCTACTGTTGGCTTTTTTCCTCCGGTTGTCCAATATTGCAATAATTGCTCGTATTCCGGTGTTTTTGTAACCGAAGTAACTCCCGCTAAATTTTCAATTTTTTTCATTGGCCAAAAAGCCCAGCCAATAGTATTTGATTCCATTAAAGCGATTGCTTCCTTAAACCAAACATTAGAGTTTTCACCACTTTCACCCAACCAAATTGGCACATTGTATTCAGTTCTAAAATTCAACATGTTTTGTATCGAAGCCACATCATTATCATTCCAGTATTTGTGAAAACTCAACGCCATATTATCGTCCCAAAGCGGAAACAACCCATTGTAATTATTTCCCCAGCAATTTCCTTCTATAAAAATTAAATGATTGGCATCTACTTCTCTTATGGTTTTTGTGATTCTGAGTTGCAATGCTCTTAAAGGTGCATTAGACTTTTCATCACATCCATTTTGATTCGTCCCCGTGAAATTCCAATTGGGTTCATTGATGATATCATAGGCTCCAATCCAAGGATTATCTTTATACCGCAACGCTAACTTTTTCCAAAGTGCCACCATTTTATCCTGATTTGCTGTACTTTCCCAAAGTGATGGTTTTGAATCATCATAATCTGAGATATTGGAATCTTTTCCCTGACCTCCGGGAGCTGCATGTAAATCTAAAATCAAATATATTTTATTAGCAGCACACCATTTCAATATGTCATCCGTCATTTTAAAACCTTCTTCGAGCCAAGTATTCTGACCTGAAACTGTTTCTTTTTCAATAGGCAATGTATACAAGTTGTAATGCATGGGCAATCGAATGGAGTTGAAACCCCAAGCCGCCAATGAATCTATATCTCTTTTGGTAATTCCGTTTGCTTTATAGGCATCATAAAACTTCTCCGTGTTTTTAGCACCAATTAAATCCGTAATCTTTTGCCTGATTACATGTTGAGGCCCCGCAAACGAAGCTGTTTGGAGCATGTATCCTTCCTGAACCATCCATCCGCCTAATCCCAAACCGCGCAACACAACGTTCTGTCCATTTCCATCGACAATTTTTTGTCCATTTCTATGTAAAAATCCTTGTCCGAAGCAGGAAACTGATAAAGAAAGAAGGAATAATAGAACTATTTTTTTCATAAAGAAGATTTTAAAACAAATCGTTTTTGGCATTTAATAAACTAATGTTTGAATAGCATGAGGTAGTATATAAATTTCGGTAGCTTTTGTTCCAATGCACAAATTATACTTCAGCTTCTTGTCGGTTTTATTCATAACTACCGTTACTGCTTTACCATCCTGATTTAAAAAAGAAGTAGTCATTAAATAGCTTTGACTGGAAACACTACTTATCCTTTTTGCACTTTTAGCAATAAATTTAGAAAAATGACCAATAAAATAATAGGAAGGCGTATAGATTAATTCCCCTGTTTTTGTATTGCCATGTATGGGTGAAAAACAAAAATTACCTACATGATTTGGCCCTCCATTTTCATCCAAAAGGATATTCCAATCTGTCCAACCTACTGTTCCGTTATTGAAGTCATGAATCATAGATTCTCCATATCGTTCCCCATTTGCCCAAAGTTGTAATTTTTTAAAATCAAATCTTTCTACACAACCTTCGGTAAACATTAAGTTTTTGTCAGGGTACATTTCGTGTACTTTTCCAACATTTTCAAACATAGAATCTCCGCCACTCCAGTTTTCATACCAATGAAAACCAATTCCCCAAACATATTTACTTGCTTCCGGGTCATCAAGAATTGTACTCGCCCTTTGTGCCAGTAAATCTCTGTTGTGATCCCAAACCGTAATTTTTTTATCACCAAGTCCTGCTTTTTTCAATGTTGGCCCCAAATAATTTTTCAGGAAATCACGTTCTTCTTCGGCCGTGTAAATACAGGATTCCCATGTTTGTCTAGCCATTGGCTCATTTTGAATTGTTAATCCCCAAACCGGAATTCCTTCTTTTTGGTAACTATTAATAAATTTCACATAATAATTAGCCCAAGACTGATAAAACTCAGGTAATAATCGACCACCTCTCAACATATTTTTAGTATCCTTCATAAAAGCAGGCGGACTCCATGGAGTTACATACAATGTAGCCTTACCTCCCGCTGCTTCAATTGCCTTTTTGATTAATGGAATTTTAAATTCTTTGTCATGCTCAATATTGAAACTCTTTAGTGCTGCGTCACCTTCGTCAACATAAGTATAACTTCCTGAACTAAAATCACAACTGTGAATATTCGTTCTTATTATTGAATACCCAATTCCTTTTTCTTTATCATAATAAGCTTCTAAGAATTCTTTCTGATTTTCTTTAGTTAATTTCGCAAAAACCTCAGCACTTGCATCCGTTATAGCTCCTCCAATACCCAAAAATGTCTGAAAGGTTTTACTTGGATTCACAAAAATACACAGTTGCGTTTCTAAAGGTTGTTTTAAGTCCGTGAATTGCAGATTATCTGTTTTTGTTAATCTTAAATCTGTCCCGTCTGCGGTTGTGTAGACTGTAACTGTTTTGTTATTTGTTGAAAACGGCTTCGATTGTATTTTACTTTTCTGCTGAGCAAGAGCTAAAAAAGACACCATTAAAAGTGCTACTGTTGTTATTTTTTTCATTCTATTAATTTATGTATGTTATTTTACCAAATATAGGCTGTTTTACCAACTATATGTTCCTACCGAACCTGCATCTAACGAAGTCGTTACCCAATTTCCATTGTATTTAATATTGAAAATTTCGGCGGCATTTCCATCATTTTCAACAATTAAAACTTTTTTACCACTTGGAGTTTTAAAAGCCACATTATTTAAATTACCACTAAAACTACTTACAATTCTAACGGAACCGGTAGGCACAAATTTAGAAGCGTGCGCAATGATATAATACCCAACATTTCTGGTAAAATTATCACTACTGTTTATCGTTATTGCGCCTTTACAGGTTGTACACCCCCCTGGAGTATTCGGTCCAAAAGAAGCATTATTGGCTAAGTTCCATTCCAATGCTGTTTTGCTCCAATTTCGCATAGAACCGATAATTACATTTTTTACATGCCATTTCAAATCGCCTTCAAAGCTCCCGGTAGAGGAGGTGTATTGTTCCGTAAAATATAAGTTTTTATTGGGAAAAGCACTGTGAACTGTTGACAAAGCGCTTATATCTCCTTCATACAAATGAAATGCTGAACCATCAATAAAAGGATAAGCCGAAGCGTCGTTTAATACGGCTATTGGATATTCAGGTTTGTTGCAGTTATGGTCGTACACTACAATTTTAGTTGTCAAATTTGCTGCCTGAAAAGCAGGGCCTAAATGATTTTTTATAAAATCAGCCTGATGCAATGCAATCATCAGCATACTAGGATTATTTCCGGGATGCAACGGCTCATTTTGTGGCGTAATGGCATCAATAGTAATTCCTTCGGCTTTCATTTTTTGAATGTATTTCACAAAATACTGCGCATAAACTCCGTAATACTGGGGTTTCAAACTTCCTCCAACAAAATTATTATTGTCTTTCATCCATACCGGTGGAGACCATGGCGTTGCCATTATTTTAATCTTTGGATTGATTGCCACTATTTCTTTTAGCATGGGAATTAAATCCGTTTTATCCGGAGCCAAACTAAAGTTATCCAAATTCACATCTGTTTGTCCGCTTGGCAAATCATCATAAGTAAATGGCGTTGCATTCATATCTGAGGCACCAATACTGATTCTTAAATAACTTATAGCAATTGAATTGTCTTTGGCACCAAATAACTCTTGCAATAACTCTTGTCTTTTTTGGGCATTTAATAGGTTAATGACTTGGGCACTTCCACCAGTTAAGGTATATCCAAATCCATCAATACTTTGAAAAGTTTGGGAATCATCAACTTCAATAGCGGCATAATTATTATAGGCTGTCCCAAATGCTAAAACTGATGTTTGCTTTTGAAGGTTTACAGTTTGATTACCCTTGGTCAACCAAAAGTCAACTTCATTTACAGCTACCGGCGGAACTGGAGTTGGAGTAGGATTAACAGTATCACCCGACGGAGAACATTTTGACAGCATGACTGAAAGGGCTAATAAAATGAAGATTTTCATGGTGTATTTTATAGTGTTCATATTTTTATTTCAAGTTTATTTCAACATAAACCGGCAAATGGTCTGAAGGATATCTTACATTCTTTGAGTCACTTAAAACCGCATATTTTTGTACTTTAAAAATACTGTTTTTAGAAATAAAAATATAGTCTATCAATTTAGTTACTGGCTCGTTATGGATAAAATTATTAAATGTTCCTGAAGGACCAAAAGGCTTCTCTACTGAAACTTCTTTACAATCGTTCATTACTTTTTTTAGTGCAATTATTCTATCTTCATTGGGTTCTGAATTAAAATCTCCCATGAAAATTACAGGATATTTCTTAATATTTAGTTCCTTTATTTTCGAAAGGATAAGTTGTATTCCTTTTGTTTTTGCGTCTTCGCCAATGTGATCCAGATGCGTATTAAAAACCCAAAACAGTTGTTTTGTTTTTAAATCTTTGAACAATGCATACGTACAAACTCTGTTATAAGCAGCATCCCAGCCTTTGGAAATTTCATTTGGTGTTTCAGAAAGCCAAAAAGTGTTGCTTTCCTTCAATCTAAATCTTTCTTTTTTATAAAAAATATTTGAAGATTCTCCTTTCCCAATTCCTTCTCTTCCAATACCAATATTATCATAGTGCAATAGCGCCGTTGTAATATCAATAACCTGATTGGGTCTTGCTTCTTGAACTCCAAAAATATCCGGTTCGTAAAATTGAATTTGCGATGTAAAATAATCTTTTCGATGGTTCCAATCATTTTCTCCATCACTCGCAACATCCAAACGAATATTATACGTCATTACTTTTAATATTTGCCCATAAGAAAACAAACTCATTAGAAGAAAAAATACCGAACAGATTATTTTTTTTGACTGATTCATTTCTTTATTTTTAAAAATTATTATTCTCCACCGAAGCTCCTATCCAACTTACAAGTAGAAGCTCACAATGAAGAACGTACTAACTAAACAAAACATATGGAATTAATTATAAACTCTAACATAATCTATTTCAAAAGTTGAAGAAGTAAAATTAGGATCTACAGGACCTCCCCAAACACCTCCCATTGCAAAATTTATAATTAAGAAAAAGTTTTTGTTGAATGGAAATTTATCTGAATTTGCAAAAGTATAATACAAAATATCATCAACATAAAACTTTATAGAAGTAGCCGTCCAATCAGCTGTATAGATATGAAATTCTGTATTGCTATTTGGCACTTTTATAATACCTGTATCTGGGGTAGCTCCAGAACGTCCTTCTGAGTGTAAAGAAGAATGATTCTGATCCAAATTTTTCCCAACCGACTCTAAAATATCTATCTCGCCACATTTTGGCCATCCCACACTACCAATATTACTACCCAGCATCCAGACTGCTGGCCATGTCCCAACTCCAGTAGGCACTTTTGCTCTGATTACTATTTTTCCATAAGTGAAATCAAATTTCCCATTGGATTCTAATCTTCCAGACGTGAAGTCCCCTTTTCCATATTTTTCTCTTATGGCTTTTATTTTCAAAACACCTCCTTCAACTATTGTATTTTCTGAACGATTGGTATACGATTGAAGTTCATTGTTAACATAACCTGGATCCCATATTTGAAAATTCCATTTGGAGGCATCAGGTGGACCATCAGTATTAAATTCGTCAGACCATACTAAAGAAGATCCCACGAAAATTGTTACTGAAAGTGTCGAAGAAACAAACTGTCCTGAATTGTATGCAGACACATATATAACATAGGTATTTATCCCTGATGTTGTATAGGTGTAAGTAAAATCCCCATTTGTTACCTCTTTAGTTTCTCCATTCCCAAGTAAAATTTTATAGGAAGTTGCATTAGTTGCGCTTAAACTAAAATTCACTGTTCCGCTACCATTTCCGTTCGGATTTTGTGCACTTACTCCAACTACTGTTGCCGAAATCGCAAGATTTGAAGGCGCTGTTATCGCTACATCTCCTTCATTATTATTTCCACTACAAGAAAACAATACAAAAAAATTAGCTAAAGCGATGAAAAACAAACACCTTGAAAATCGATAATTATTGTTTTTTGAAAATTGAATTAACATATTATTTTTTATCATTTTTTATTTTTTTAAAACTATTGCTAAAATAAAGCTCAGAACTATTCTATGTAGTTCTGAGCTTTCATCCATTTCAATTTATTAGGGTGCCGGTTTTAATTTTAAATACCAGGCATTTCCAGTTTCGGTTCCTTGTACTCGAACATACATATAGGTCGATCTTATCACTAAAATTTCATATTCTTTCTGCACAGCACCATATCCTATAAAGGTATTAACTCCTGATAATAAAATACTTGTCTGCGTTGATGGTGAATTATCGGTCATTGAAGGCAATGCCGGCGCTCCGCTTGAAGAAGGGATAAAAGAAAATGCGGAAGTTCCCCCTCCGTAATTGTAGCATCCTTCATCTCCTGTTGCAGGAATACCAGGAAGAGTTGTCAATGAACCTGTTTTTGTAAATGCTCCATCCGGAGTAGCAACTTGTAAAGAGTACGTTCCTGTACCGACAACTTTAGCAAAAGTAAAAGTCGCTGTGTAAAAACAATTTGCAGAAGCTACCTTTTCATTCACTCCGGCAGCCCACCATTCCGGTCTAATCGAAGATACATTCCATGGACCTACACCAAGCTGACCAGCTACACTTTTATCAACAACCCAAGTTTTTGATGCATTATTCGTTAAGGCGGTAACTATTGCAGGATCAACAGTAAAATCACTTCTTACGGTAACCTCTTTAGTAACATTCGTAGAAGATCCTCCTTTGCCATAAGCAACAACAGTAATTCGATAGGTATTTATCCCTAAAGTAGTGTATTTTTTAGTAGCCGTACCACTTGGTAAATAAACTAAATCCACTGCTGTACTGGCATCATAATCTATTTTATACGACAATGCATTGTCCCCTGATATAGCAATTTTTACAGTTCCTGAACCGTCACCATTTGGATGTGTTGCGTCTTGTCCCACAACTTGGGTATTGACAACAATGTTAGACGGAGCTGTTAAGTCTCCTAACGTATAGGTTTCTTGAGTACAACTACTTAATGTTAGAAGCAACACCAAGAAAACTCCTAAAATGAATTTTATATTTGTTTTCATAGTTTTATTTTAATTTGTTAATCTAATGTTATCCACATAAATAACTTCCCCAGCTCCAGGATCTGAATCATTTAATCGCAAAACAAGTTGCGTAAATTTAGCCCCTGCTGGTATTCCTGAAATAGCACTGTAATCAAATACAATTTCTTCCCAAGCACCAGATGTAGTAAATGGCGCTTTTACTACCGCAACACCATTTGCTGGCGTTCCACCAACAGACCATTCTAATTCAACATTTAATTTTTTACCAATATTGGCAAGATTAGGATTGTAAGCCAAAACTTTGATTTTTTTTCCATAAGAAAAATTAACAGGAATATTTAATGGGCTATATGTTCCACTCCATGAAGCCACTCCAGTTGGCTTGGTATATTTACCTACCGTTGCACTGGTATTTAAACCTGTAGCGTTTGGATTTGTCACTTTAGAAAAAGTTACATCACCAAAAGTCCCAAAAAAGTAATTTACTGCTGCATTTTCAAAATCAATTGGGAATGCAAACAATGTTTTAGTTTCTTGGATAGTTGCAGCACCTCCGCTTTGAGCTGTTACCTTTAAAACAAAAGGTCCTCCAGTTGCTGGATAAACATGAGCTGGCAATTCTTGGTCTATAGCCATTGGTGTACCCACTTCATTTGCCACATCACCATAATATACTAAAAATGATTTTGCATATAAGGCAGTCGCTTTTACTCTCATTTCTCCAGAGGTAGAAATGACTAAGCTTTCAGGAGCTCTATAAACAACATCTAATGGAAATGTTTGTTCTGTTTTAGCACCAGAAACAGAAGTGGCGATAATTTTTACCGTATATTTCCCTTCTGGATAAACATGAGTTGTACTTGCCCCAGGAGCAACTGTCGCTGGCGATCCTGTACCGTGTCCATAAACTACTTGAAACGAACTAGCACCATCAGCTGTTGGGGTTATCTTTACTTTTCCAGAATTATCCGTACTGATATCAAATATTTTATTGACATTCGCTGACGAATCAGTACCCAAAAGAGCGGTGTCATTATTAATTCCCTCAACAGTACAACTTATAGTAACAGCCAGTAGCATTACAAAGCTGAAAATAAATTTTATTTTTTTCATAATTGTATCTTTTATTAATTATACCCAGAATTTTGTTTCAATTTAGTTCCCTGAAGCTCTCTGGTTGGTAATGGAAAAATCTCATCTTTACCTGCTACGAAACCTCTACTTGATAATTTAGACGCAGCATCGCCCCATCTCACTAAATCAAAGAATCTATGTCCTTCGCCTGCAAGTTCCATTCTTCTTTCATTTTTGATGGCTGCAAGAGTAACCGGAACGGATGGCAAACCAACTCTTGCTCTTACGGCATCAAGCAATGCTTGCGCTCTTGTTCCTGAACCTAATGCTTCAGCTTCCATCAAATACGTATCTGCAAGTCTAATTACATACGTATTCTGTCTGTAATTTAGCTCTGCTGCTCCACCACCAGTACGAACATCTGTTTTTCTTGGAAGGAATTTATTCAAGAAATATCCTGTATCTTGATAGCCACCAATATAATCTGCCTGACCTGCCACTTTTAGAGCTTTTAGATCAAATACAGTAGCTCCAAATCTTGGGTCCAGTTTAATGGCATCATATAAATCTTGTGTAATAACATTGAAACTCCACCCTGATGGCAAATCTGCAGCTGTAGAATTTGATGGTCTTGAGTAACTTCTAGGACCTACCATAACATTTAATGAATTCCCTTCGTCCCTGCCACTTCCCCAGAATCCCCAATCAGAATTACCGGCACTTGTGTGGGATACTTCTATAATTGATTCTGTGTTAAATTTATTGGCAACAACCCATAAATCACTAAAGTTAGACAACAATTTATTACCGTATTGATTCGTTGCGCCCGGTGTACCATTTACTTGAGCCAAAACAGCAGCAGCCTCCGTTTTTTTACCTTCATACAAATATACTTTTCCAAGCATTGCTTGAGCAGCACCTTTTGTAAGACGTCCAGATTCTGTTGCAGCTGGAACCGTTGTTGGTAAACCATTTATTGCTTCTGATAAATCTTTTTCAATTTGGGCATAAACGGCTTCAGGAGCTGCTTGCTCTGCCTCATACATATTAGTCGCGGTCAATGGATCCAATAATAATGGTACATTTTTAAATATTCGAACCAAATTAAAATAATAGATTGCTCGCAACGCTTTCGACTCTGCGGTAAATCTAGTTTTTAGATTATCAGCCATAGCAACATCCGGCAATTTTAAAAGCAAGGTATTAGCTCTAAAAATCCCTTGATAATGATCATTCCAAAAGCTGCCAGGCACATTTGTCGAAGTAAGTGTATGTGTAGAGAAACCTTGAATTCCTGCTCCATCTGTAGAACCACCACCACCTGCATAGAAGTCATCTGAACCTGCATTCATCATTGAAATTATATTTTCAAAACCACCTGAATTTTTTCTAATTGGATCATAAACTCCTACAAGAGCTGCAGTAGCCTGCCCTTCATTGGCATAATAATTATCCGAAAGAAAGGAACCCTTTGGTGTAACATTAACAAACTCCTCAGAACAAGAACCTAAGGAAGCCATTGCTACTGCTATAAATAAATATTTAAATTTTATCGTTTTCATAATTCTTGATTTTATTAAAATTGTAAATTGGCTCCAAACATAAATGTTCTCGCTTGTGGATAGATTCCTTTGTCTATTCCAAATACACCTCCACCAATTTCAGGATCATATCCCGTATATTTGGTTAATGTGAATAGATTTTCAGCGGTTACATACAAGCGCACTTTACTGGCTCCAATTTTACGAATCACATCACTTGGTAATGAATACCCTAACTGAACTAATTTTAATCTCATATAATCTCCTTTTTCTAAATAGAAATCCGACATTTTACCAAAATTACCATTCGTGTCATCATTTGTAAGTCTAGGATACTCATTTGATGTTCCCTCACCAGTCCATCTGCTTAATGCAATAGTTTGATAGTTAGCGTTACCAACATCCAATCTGCGTAATCCTTGGAAAATTTTATTTCCTGCAGCTCCTTGGGCAAAAGCCATAAAGTCGAAGTTTTTATACTCTAAATTCAACGTTAAACCAAAGGTGTATTTTGGAATATTACTTCCTAAAAACTGTTTATCAGCGTCCCCTATAGAACCATTCCCATCAGTATCCACCCAACGGAAATCTCCTGGACGTGCATTTGGTTGAATTAAACCACCTGAAGCATTTGTATAAGAAGCTATTTCAATCTGATTTTGAAAAATTCCAGCAGTTTTAAATCCGTAGAATGAATTATAGGATTGTCCAACTTGTGTTCTTGTTACTGGTCCCATCGACTGAAAAGAAGCGTCTCCTGAAATATAATTTGAATCTGAAGCTACATATGTAACTTTGTTTTCTAAATAAGCAACGTTTCCATTAACAGAGAAGTTAACTTCTCCAAATTTCTTTCTGTAACCCAATTCAACCTCAATACCTTTATTATCCATATCAGCCACGTTTCCTGTAGGATTTGCAGCTACCCCAACGTAACCTGGAATATTAATTGGACGTAAAATCCCATTAGTTGTTTTCTTGTATAAATCTACTGTAAGGTTGAGTGCATCGAAAAATTTCGATTCAAAACCAATATTCGTCTGAGAAGTTTCCTCCCATCTCAAATCAGGATTGTCTAATGTTAGGTTAGCATAACCAGTAGTTATTGCTCCTGCGTTTCCAAAAGAATAATTGTAACCTCCTTCAACTAAGGAAAGATATCTGAAATTTGGAATTGCATCATTTCCTACAACGCCATATCCACCTCTTATTTTCAAAGTATTAAGCACATTGTTTTCTTTCCAAAAATCTTCTTTAGTTAGTACCCACCCTAAATTAAACGATGGAAATACACCAAATTTATTATTGGCTCCAAAACGACTTGAACCATCACGACGAATGATCCCTGTAAACAAATACTTTTCTTTATAATCATAATTCACACGTGCAAACAAAGAAGTCAATTTATGTTCTGTCAAATCGAATGTATAACTGCTTCTGTCTGATTGTGGTATATCAAAGTTGAAAGAGGCATCACGATAATCTGTAATAGGCAATCCAAACAATGTAGATCCAGCCCCCCCACCAATGTTGTCAACATAAGAACCTTGTCCCAACAATACAGTTAAATTATGATTACCGAATTGATTTGCATACGTAACAATGTTTTCAATATTCCATGCAAAACTTTTATTATCATTTTTACTATAATTATTTTTAAGCACATTTGAAGTCGCACTTAAGTAAAAAACAGGGGTAAAACCTTGACCTCCCCAGGTAGACAATTTTCCACCAAGAGTTGATCTCACTTTGATATGTTTCGTTATTGCAGCTTCTAAATAAGCATTACCAACTAAATCATCAGACATGCCATACCCTCCTAATCTTGTTTTGGCATACGCCAAAGGATTAGTCATCTCCTGACCCACCAAACTTGAAATTCCATAAGGATTCCCATTTGAATCTCTAATGACAGGATTTGTACTATATGGAGCGCCATTCGCTTTAACAGGATCTGTTTCAATAATTGGAGTGGTTGGATCCAAGTTTATTGCAGAACTCAATGGTCCACCAAATTCACTGTTCGTATTCCCAATTCCAACGGTCTTTTGTCTCGAAAATCCAAAAGTCTGTCCGAAAGTAAATACTTTAGATATTTTATGAGTCGAGTTCAAACGGAAATTCTTTTTGGTATAATTCGAAATTTCAGTAGAAACAATCCCTTCTTGATCTTGAATTCCAAAAGAAGCATAAAAATTAGAAACATCACTTCCTCCACTAATACTCAATTCATGGGAATAACGAAAAGCGTTGGTATTAAAAATTGCTTTTTGCCAATCTGTTCCAACACCTAAAGCGGACAAATTAGAAAATATAACGGGACCTCCGGCAGCAGTCGATTTTTCATTCAATAAAGCACCATATTGGGTTGCGTTTAACAAATGCAACGTTTTTTCTGGGGATGAAACACCTAAAAAACCATTATAGTTCACAGTGATTTTTCCAGATTTTCCTTTTTTGGTTGTAACCAAAATAACTCCCGTTGCAGCACGTGTTCCGTAAATTGCAGCAGAAGCAGCATCTTTCAGTACCTCTATAGATTCAATATCAGATTGATTAAGAAATCCTATTCCACCTGCATCAACAACAACACCATCAACCACCCAAAGAGGATCATTTCCACCTTCACCAAAAGTAGTCACCCCTCTAATTCGAATAGTAGACGATGAGCCCGGCTGACCGGAACTGGCAGCAATAGTAACTCCTGAAACTCTACCCTGTAAGGCTTGCTCAATACGACCATTAGGAACTTTCTCAAGATCTTTAGCTCTTACACTGGATATTGCTCCGGTAACAACGCTCTTCTTTTGAGTACCATATCCTACAACAACAACTTCCTGTAAGGATTCTGATGAAGGATTAAGTTTAACATCAATTCGATTTCTTCCGTTAATAGGTTCCTGAACGGAAGTATACCCTAAATAACTAAACACTAAAGTACCTTTTGAAGTGGCCTTTATTTGATAATTTCCATCAAAATCCGAAGCCGTAGCTTTGGAAGTTCCTTTAATTAAAATGGATACTCCTGGGATGGGAAGTCCGTTTTCGTCATAAACTTTTCCGTTTACAGTAACATCTTGTGCTTGTGCGTAAACTGAGAATAGAATAGATAAAAAACAAAAAATAAACAATTTTGTAAATTTCATATTTCTAAAAATTTTGGTTAATTAATTAGTAATTTCCAGCAATATTATATTTATTTTTTCTATATTCTCATTTATCTTTCCTTACAAAAACACATCAAAGTCATTTTTATTACTTGACAAAAACACATCAAAATTTACATAACTACCTTATTATAAATTATTTAAATTTTATTTTACAGTGTTATACAAATGTTAATTTAAAAAAAAACCACTACATTTATAAAATATACAAACACTTACATTTTTTTATCAAAATCTGACTAAAACAATTACTTCTTCTTATTGTTCATGAGTAGAAACCGAAGTCTTTTTAAATAATAATCAATTCATTACATTTAGAGTTTATCATGAGATTTACAAAATTCCATCTTCTAATTTTATTAGTAACCTCAACACTCTATGGTCAGGTTAAAAACATTGGTCTTCCAGATATTCAAAATTACAAACGGTCCGATTATAGAGGAGGTACTCAAAATTGGGATATTGACCAAGACAAAAACGGGAATTTATATTTTGCTAATAATAGCGGTCTTTTTCAATTTGACGGCTCTTCCTGGAGGAAGTATAATATCCCAAACTCTGCAGCTGTACGATGTGTAAAAATTGACAATTCTGGGAAAATTTTTGTGGGAGGTTACAGTGAATTTGGCTATTTTAAATCCAATTCAAAAGGAAAACTGGTTTATTTTTCCTTATCAAAAATGATAAACAAGTCCACTTCCAAACTAATGGACTTTATCTGGAAAATACACATTCATAATGATGAAGTCATATTTCAATCATTTGAAAGAACGTACATCTTTAAGAACAAAAAAATCAAAATCCTCGAGCCTCCTAAAAGATTCCAGTTCTCATTTCAAGTAAAAAACCACATTTACATACAAGATATTGCAATGGGATTATTGGAGTACAAAAACGGCAAACTATTGCAGTTAAAAAACTCTACCGTTTTAAACAATACAGAAATCTGGGGCATATTCCCTTTGGCTGAAAACAAACTGCTAATCGCTACTTTAAATAAAGGTCTTTTTATTTATGACAATGAAAAAATAATCTCTTGGGATACCGAAGCGAATATTTTCATTAGAAAGAATAGTTCGCTTGGCGGTGTAGCTATAAAAAATAAATTCATTATACTCAATTCAGTTTTAGACGGGATTATTGTATGTGATATCAATGGAAAAATTATTCAGCATATTAACCGCACAAAAGGATTGCAAAACAATACCGTCCTAACTTCTTTTGTTGACAGTAAAAACAATCTTTGGCTAGGGCTTGATAACGGAATCACCTTTGTAAATGAAAATTCTCCGTTTACCTATTTTGGATTTAGTTACAATCTAAGTACTGTTTATGGTACCTCATTGTACAAAGGAAATCTTTACGTAGCCACTAATCAGGGTGTCTTTTATCATTCTTGGAATAATTCAATCAAAGAAGATACTTTTAAACTCGTAGAAGGCACAACCGGACAAGCATGGAACATACAAGTGATTAACGATCAATTATTTTGTTCACATAACACAGGTGCGCTATTGATAACTGGCGAAAAAACTATAAAAGTATTGGACAACATAGGCTATTGGAAATTCATGCAAATTCCCAATCAACCCAATTATTTAATTGGCTCCAATTACAATGGTTTTTCAATCTTTGAAAAAAAGTCAAGCGGCTGGCAATTTAAAAATAGAGTAGAAGGTTTTTCGAAGTCATCCGGATCATTTGAAATGGAAGGGAAAAATATTTGGATAAAAAAAGACAATTTAGCCTATCGAATGATAATAAGTGACGACCTAAAAAGGTTTGAATCTATCAAAACGTATCAAAATTTGGCGAAAACAGCAAAAGGAATTGGAAATATACAACAGTTGGAAAACAAGATTTATTTTCAAACAAATAATCACTTTTACAACTATTCTTATGAGCAAAATCTATTTTTTGAAGATAAAAAAATGAGTAATTTATTTACCAAGATTCCAAAAATAAACACTTTAACTCAAGATAAATATGGAAACATTTGGTACATTTTTGAAGAATCATTAGGTGTTTTAATGAAAACTAAAACGAATCATTATAAAAATGTTGTGGCTCCCTTTTCAAAACTTACCGGTAATATAGTATACAATAATTTATCAATAAACACAACTGGCCCCAATGATACTTTTATTGGTTTAACAGATGGATTAGCGCATTATGACTCCCATTTACTCAACGATTATGAAGCAAAACCTAAAGCCTACATAAGATGCTTTTCGTTTCCTGGAGATACCATTATTTTAGGAAATGGTCAAAAAGCATTGAACAATTACAAAATCCCCTATGCTTCAAATCATGTGAAATTTACTTTTTCATCCCCTTCATATGAAAATCTTGAAAATCTTGAATTTTCATATCAATTGGAAGGTTTTGATAACCAATGGAGTAATTGGTCTACAAATATCATTAAAGAATATACCAATCTAAGAGAAGGCGATTATACCATGAAGTTAAAAGCCAGAACTAATTATGGCAAACAATCCGAGCAAACAAAATTGAATTTCAGTATTTCTCCTCCTTGGTACAGACATTTTTTGGCCTATTTATTTTATATTTTGCTTATTGTTACATCAGTATTTTTTATTCGAAAACGAATAAAAACGAAAATACGAAAAAACAAATACTACGAAACTATAGAACAAAGAAGGCTTTATCTAGAGAAAGAATCAAAAATCAGACAGGAACAATATGAATTGGAGAAAGAAATAGAAAAATTAAAAAACGATAAGCTTCAAATTAAAATTTTAGCAAAAGACAAGGAACTAGTAAACAATTCTTTACAAGTAGTAAAGAAAAATAAAATTCTAAACGGAATTATTTATAAACTAAAAGATATTAATGTAGAATCCTTTGATGAATCAACCAAATTCCAATTTACGAAACTAAACAAAAGCATTACAAAAGAGGTAAATGCTGATAAAAGCTGGAAAGATTTAGAGAAACATATCAAGAATGTTCATTTCGATTTTCTAAAAAGATTGAAAGAAAAATATCCAACGATTTCTCCAAGAGAATTGGATTTATCTACCTATTTATTAATGAATATGTCAACAAAAGAAATTGCCGAAATCATGAATATTTCAAATGGAGGTGTTGAATTAGCACGCTATCGGTTAAGAAAAAAATTAGAACTTAATAAAAAAGAAAACCTCATCGGATTTTTAATGAGTATTTAATTGGCTCAAAAAAGCCATCATGAATTAGATGATGGCTTTTAAATTATAAAATTTAGTTTCCTACAAAAAATCCAAAGTTCGCTCTAAAGCCATTCCCCTGGAACCTTTTATTAGAATCGTACTATTCTCAATTTTTGTTTCTTTTAAATGACTTGCAAAAGCCTCAAAAGTATCATAGAAATTATCTTCATCTATTCTGTTATCATAAAATGCTTTACCAATAAAGTAACAGGTTACATTTTTTTCGTTAGAAAGCATTGTTATAATTGCTTTATGCTCTTGTTGACTCTCATGACCCAACTCAAACATATCCCCCAATATCATAATCTTATTTAAATTATCCAATTGTATGAAATTATCAATAGCAACACTCATACTACTCGGATTTGCATTATAGGCATCCAGAATAATTTGGTTCGTTCCTTTGGTTAATAGCTGCGATCTATTATTCTCAGGAATATAACCTTCTAAAGCCTCTTTAATAGCATTATCCTCAACTTCAAAATATTTTCCTACAGCAAGTGCCGCATTAATATTATTGGCGTTGTACAATCCAATTAAATGAGATGCGATTGTACCATTAGAATAACTTATTTCTACAAATGGATTAGCCTTTACTGTCGTTATATTCACATTAGCATTTTCTTTATTTATGCCAAAAGAAAATGATCTCAATATTTTTGCTTTTTCCACCTGAATAGGGTCTTCCAGATTTATAAAAGCTAGTTTATCATTTTCTAAAAGATAGTGATACATCTCACTTTTTCCTTCAATAACCCCTTCAACTCCGCCAAAGCCTTCCAAATGTGCTTTACCAAAATTAGTTATATAACCATAATCCGGTTTAGCTAATTCACAAAGAAATTCAATTTCCTTTTTGTGATTAGCACCCATTTCCACAATCCCAATTTCAGTTTCCGAATTAAAAGAAAGCAAGGTCAATGGTACCCCAATATGGTTATTTAAATTTCCAATTGTTGCTTTAGTCTTATACTTTTTTGAAAGAACAACATTAATGAGCTCTTTTGTTGTTGTCTTCCCATTGCTTCCGGTAAGAGCAATTATAGGTAATTTTAAATAGGCTCTATGGAATTTTGCTAATTCTTGTAAAGCCATTAAACTGTCTTCAACCAAAATAGTTCTTTGGTCAATAAAATATTCTCTGTTATCGATAATAATATAGGAAGCCCCTTTTTCTAATGCTTCTATCGCAAATGTATTGGCATCAAAACGGTCTCCTTTTATGGCAACAAATAATGAATTTGGTTCAATTTTACGAGTATCTATTGAAACCGATTTACATTTTAAAAACAAACTATGAATGTAATTGATATCCATCTAAAAACGATTTAAAAAATAAAAGCCCTAATCAAAGGGCTTTTATTTACAATTTTATATTAAAATTAATTTCTTGCTGATTTTCTCTTATCTGCTTTAGCACCAACTCTCGACATAGCACATCTAAATCCAATATAATCAGTTGCCATATCTTGAGGAAAATACCTTCTTTGTGCTGGATCTAACCAGTACGCCCTGTCTCTCCAAGATCCTCCTTTGTAAACTCTTACGTCATCATTGATCAAAGTAGTTCTCTTGCTTGATTTATCGTACTTCCTTACCATTTTTCCTAAACTGTCTGTGGTGACATTATGTTTAGGAGAATTGTACATGATTTTCTCTTGTTTTTGTTTTTCATTTTCCGACTCAGAAGAACCAAAATTATAATATCTTGTAGATTGTTTGTCCCCATCTCTATAATTGATATTATCACTTTTATCAAAATTTTGTCTCAAATACGTTTCTTGTTCATCAACAGGAACTTGAGCAATTTGACCTGGAAAATTTCTGGCAACTATTCTTCCGTTACTCAACGTATCATATTTCATGTTGGCTGCAGTAACGATTTCAACTTTACCGTCTGCTCCAATTTTATTTTTAGTGTATTGATTCCCTCTAAAATAATTGAAATCATTTGATTCATTATCAATAATTGGCCTGTAAACATCTTGTACCCACTCGGCTACATTTCCAGCCATATCATACAATCCAAAATCATTTGCTGGATAACTTTTCACAGCGTTAGTAATATCAGCTCCATCATCAGACCAACCTGCTATCCCACCATAATCTCCATTTCCTTGTTTGAAATTGGCTAGCTGATCCCCTTTACTTTGTCTTTTTCCAGAACGTGTATACGCTCCTGACCAAGGATACTTTTTCTGACCTTTATAGATATTGTATTCTCTTTGTCCAACATCTGCTGCCGCTGCATATTCCCATTCTGCTTCGGTAGGAAGCCTGTATTCTGGAAGTATAATCCCTGAAGAGCGTTGCGCATATACATTTTTTGCTTCTGTAACCTTACCGTCTTTTCCAGCTTTTGGTGCTTTTTTACCTCCTCTACCACCTTTTAAAACAATTTCCTCATTTCCACCATAAGTTGATGTAGGACTATTCAAATACGTTTCAGTACTAAACGAACTTTCAGCAGTTACATCTTGCGTTTTAGCATTTTTCTTAAGGTAACCGTTTTTTTCTAAAACTGCCTCATTCACACGATCAGTTCTCCATTTACTGAATTCAACTGCTTGGATCCAATTCACCCCTACAACAGGATAATTTGCATATGATGGATGTCTCAAATAATTGTTAGTCATTGTTTCATTGTAACCCAATCTATTTCTCCAGACCAAAGTATCAGGCGATGCACCTTCGTATATATTTTTGTAATTTTCTTCAGTTGGTGGAAAGACACTTTTTAACCAATCTAAATATTCTAAGTACATAAAGTTTGTAACTTCAGTTTCATCCATATAAAAGGACTGAACATGCTGCTGTGTCGGGGTATTGTTCCAATCGTGCATAACATCATCTTCAACTTTACCCATTGTAAATGTCCCGCCTTCAACAAAAACAAGACCTGGTCCAGCTATTTGCTTTTTCGCTCCTGAAGCTTTTTTCCCGTCTACATTCCAGCCAGTGGCTCTTGATGCATTTTTTGAGCTAGACTTTTTGCTACAACTCGCTAAACCCACAATCAATATCATAGATAGCATCAATCGTAAGGTCATAATTTTGTTTAGTTTCATACTCTTTAGTAGGTAATAATTTAGGTGCCGCAATATAAATAATTAACCATTAACCTGCAACATCCTCTTTTAATAATTTTATCAGAAAATAATACAATAAAAACGCAAATTTATAATATTTATTATTTACTATCATACTAAATGATTTATTTTTACTCATTAATACTATTTAACTATCTATACCGTTAAAAAAACAATGAGAAAAACACTCCTGGTCTATTTATGCTTAGTTTCCTTTGTCTCTTTTGCTCAAATTAAAGGGGACGTGAGCATTAAATGGTTAGAAAAAAAGGAAATGCCTTTTGGTGATTTCAAAATAAATATTCCTCAATTTTCTGGGAATAATTATTATTATGACATTTCAAAAAAAGCACTTTTCTATACGTTAAACCTATCAGAATCAACTACATTTAATGAAAATGATCTTCAAATCACAAATATAGTTTACGAATCAATCCCAGCTTCTGAACTTGGCGAATTAGCCTTGGAAAACATCCCAAGAAACCCAAATCCCTCATTAAGAATTACGAATTCAAGAGATTTAAGACAGGCCTTTCTTTCCTTATCACCAATCGTAAAAGATGACTTTGGACACAAACGAATCCAATCATTTTCTTACAACATAAAAAGTAGTTCTTCAAGAATTTCAGAATCCAATAAAAGCACAAATACAGTTTCTAATTCTATTTTGGCTTCTGGAGATTGGTACCGTTTTTATATCGAAAAATCCGGTGTTTATAAAATATCCAAAAGTTTCTTACAACAATTAGGACTCAACATAAGCAACACCGACCCAAAAAAAATAAAAATTTATGGAAATGGCGGCAAAATGTTGCCATTGTCAAACAGCATTTATTATCCTCAAGATTTAATCGAAAATCCTGTTCAAATTATAGGCGAAAGTGACGGTGTTTTTGACAATGACGATTCTATTTTATTTTATGCCGAAGGACTTGATACTTGGAACCAAGAAAGTCAAACCTTCAATAATTTATATGATACAAAATCCTATTATTATATAACCATTCAAGGAGATAACGGAAAAAGAATCCCGCAAATGATTCAACCTGGCGGAAACAGCTCGGTAACATTAAATTCATTTGACGACCATCAATACCATGAATTAGATCTTGTAAACATTGCGCATCTTGGCCGTCAATGGTTTGGAGAATCCTTTGACATCAATCAAGAACAGGAGTTTGACTTTAATTTTCCAAACTACGACGCAACAACGCCAATAAAAATTATAGTAAGAACTGCTTCTGCTGCTTTTACACCTACTTCTTTCAAAGTAGCCGCTAATGGCCAAGAAATTGGCAACATATCATTTCCCTCTTTAAATACCAATTCAGATATGGAATTCAACTTGGGCTCCATACCTAACAACATTTCTTTTAACGGTTCTGAAAATGTAAAAATAAAATTAACCTATAACAATAACGGCGTTCCTGGTTCAAAAGGGTATTTGGATAATATCCAGCTTATCGCCAAAAGAAAACTTCAAGGCTACGGAAAGCAATTTACTTTTCAATACGACTTATCAAATTCAAGCCTTGGCATTGTAAGTTATTCAATCTCAAATGCAACTGGAATTTCTCAAGTTTGGGACGTAACTGACTTATATAATGTAGCCAAAGTCGAAAATTCAAATCAAAGTTCATTTACTTTTAAAGCAAATCTGGGAGAACTCAGAAAATATATCGCCATTGATCCAGCAGACTATTTTACTCCTTTAAAAGACAGTAAACCAAAAATTGCTAATCAAAACTTAAAAGGAACGCTTTTTAAAAACGCTCAAGGACAGTTTCAAGATATAGATTACGTAATTATTACTCCCGGTTTCTTAACAACACAAGCCGAAAAATTAGCCAGTTTTCATCGTGCTAATTCTAATCTGAATGTAAAAGTAATTGCTCTTGAAACCATTTACCAAGAGTTCTCATCAGGAAAACAAGACGTCTCTGCCATCAGAAATTGTATAAAATACATCTATGAAAACGCATCCTCTGCTAATAAAAGAATAAAATATATAAATCTTTTTGGCGACGCATCCTATGATTTTAAAAATAGAATAGTCAACAACACTAACATTGTCCCTATTTATCATTCTCTAAAAAGTAACACATCAGGCGAGGCTTCCTTTGCTTCTGATGATTTTTACGGATTAATGGATACTAATGAAGGGAACATTGTTTCTTATTTTGGGGGAATTGATATTGCAGTCGGGAGAATGCTAGTCAATGACACGAAGCAAGCTGATGAAATGGTCAACAAAGTCATTGAATACAATGATTTAAAATCATATGGAAGCTGGAGAAATAATTTTGTCTTGATTTGCGATGATTCAGATCAATCTTCGGACGCAAGTTTACAAAACAGACAAAATAATTTAGCGGATGTTATTGCTGCCGAAAAACCATTTTTGAATGTCAATAAAATAATATTAGATTCTTATGTTCAAGAAGCTTCGGCGGGAGGATTTAGGTATCCAAAGGCAAGAACTGATTTTTTTAATGCTTTCGAAAAAGGAGCTTTGGTGTTCAATTATTTAGGCCATGGTGGAGAAGATGGTCTATCAAGCGAACGTATTTGGGAAAAATCAGACGGTCAAAAGTTAAGCAATCAATACAAATACCCATTATTCATAACCATAACTTGTGAATTCTCCCGTTTTGACAATCCTTCCAGACCAACTGCAGGGGAATATACGTATTGGAATCCAAAAGGTGGAGCAATTGCAATGATTACTACCATACGAGCCATAGGCCAGTTTAACGCTGAAAATTTCAATGATATTCTTTCTGAAAACTTATTATCTTTTGGATCTAATCAATACACTTCGATTGCTGAAGCACTTCGAATCTCCAAGAACAGCAATCCAAACTCAGCCACTAATGTAGTTTTTTACATTGGCGACCCAGCCTTAATGTTAGCGATATCCAAACCAAAAATAAGTCTTACTAAAGTAAATGACGTTTCAATTTCCCAGCCTATTGATGATTTTAAATCATTAGCCAAGATTAAATTGTCCGGAGAAATTACGGATGAAAACAATAATCTGCTCACAAACTATAATGGTGAAGTTTCCACCACTGTTTTTGACAAAATTATTTCAAGAACAACATTCAATAACGATGGAAACAGCACTCCCATAAATTTTAATGTTTTGGGTGAAACTATTTTTAGAGGCAATGCTTCCGTTACCAATGGCAAATTTGAGTTTAGCTTTGTTGTCCCAAGAGACATTAGAATCCCACTAGCCAATGGAAGAATCAGTTTTTATGCTAAAAAAGATCAACTATTAGAAAACCAAACTGGCTATAATACTAGTATAAAAGTAGGTGGAATTAACGAAAATGCCGTTGCGGACAATATTAGTCCAAGAGTTAAGTTATATATGAATGACGAAACTTTTGTTTCGGGAGGCACAACTAATGAATCGCCTTTCCTACTTGCTTTTCTTGAAGATGAAAATGGTATAAATACAGCCGGTGGAATTGGTCATGACATTGTTGCAATTTTAGACGGCGATGTGAATAATCCTTACATTCTAAACGATTATTACCAAACAAAATTAGACGATTACACAAATGGAACACTTCGATTTCCGCTGCGTAATTTATCAGTAGGATTACATACTATTTCATTTAAAGCTTGGGACGTTTATAACAATCCCATAATTACCGAAATTCAGTTTGTAGTAGTTGGTAACGAAACTTTAACGTTAACACATGTATTAAACTACCCCAACCCATTTGTCAATTATACTGAATTTTGGTTTACCCATAACAGACCTTACGAAGCATTAGACGTTCAGGTTCAAGTTATGACGATAACCGGTAAAGTAGTTTGGACGAAAAACCAAATTGTTTTAACCGAAGGATTTTTATCAAAAGAAATCACTTGGGATGGAAAAGATGATTTTGGAAGTAAAATTGGGAAAGGAGTCTATATTTATAAACTCACGGTGAAATCAAACTTAACGAATAAAAAAACTGAAAAGTTTGAAAAACTTGTAATACTTTAATATTATACTATATTTGTTTAATCAATATTCTTACAATAATGAAAAAAATTACGTCGGTTTTTATCTGTTTATTTATTATTTTACTTGCCAAGGCGCAAGATAGAGTTATAACTACAGGAGTTCCGTTTTTATTAGTATCTGCTGATGCGAGGGCTGCGGGTATGGCAGATATAGGTGTTGCCTCATCTGCAGATGCTTTTTCACAACAATGGAACCCAGCAAAATATGCTTTTGCAATAGACAAACAAGGCTTTTCAGTGAGTTACACTCCTTACCTTACTGATCTAGTAAATGATATTTCATTGGGACAATTAACGTATTACAATAAACTTAACGAACGAAGTGCGTTTGCCGGTAGCTTACGCTATTTTGGTTTAGGAGAAATTGAATTACGCGAAACGGGTAATGTTGATGAAGTCCCAAGAATAGTTTCTCCAAATGAATTTGCTTTAGACGGCTCCTATTCCTTAAAATTGAGCGAACGATTATCTATGGCAGTTGCAGGACGTTATATTCACTCCAGTCTAAAAGTAGCGACGGATAATGGTGATGCATCGCCTGCAAGTTCATTTGCGGTGGATATAGCAGGATTCTATCAATCAGAAGAAATTGCTTATACTGATTTTAACGGAAGATGGAGAGCCGGATTTAATATTCAAAATTTAGGACCAAAAATAAGTTATGATAATGATGAATTTAGCAACAATTTTCTACCTGCCAATTTAAAAGTAGGAACTGGATTTGATTTCATATTAGATGATTTCAATAAAGTAGCTTTAAATTTAGAATTCAATAAATTATTAGTACCAACGCCACAAAATCCAGATTTAAATGGAGACGGAACCACAACTCCGGAGGAAAGAGCACAAAACCAACAGGACTATCGCTCTATAGGATGGGTATCTGGCGTATTTAAATCATTTGGAGACGCTCCTGATGGGTTCAGTGAAGAATTAAAAGAATTTACGTATGCCGCAGGTGCAGAATATTTATACCAAGATTCATTTGCCATGCGTTTGGGATATTTCCATGAAAGCCCAGAAAAAGGAGCCAGACAATTTTTCTCGCTTGGAGCAGGATTTAAATATACTATTGTAAAAGTGGATGTATCTTATTTATTCTCCGCATCGAAAGTAAAAAACCCTTTGGAAAATACGCTTAGATTTTCACTTACATTTAATTTTGGCGATAAATATGACGAATATTAATTAATACGGTTTTAAATATAAACTACTAATCCAAATTTCATCCCGAAGATTCAGTCCCGAAGATTCGGGATGAAATTTGGATTTTTTTTCCAGTAAAAAGAATGAAAGAAATTATTATTACGACACAATTCAGTGTTTTTGATTCCCTCGAAGATTTACCAAGTGACATATACGACTTAATGGAGCAAGCTGTAGCTGTTAGAAAAAACGCTTATGCCCCCTATTCGAAATTTAGAGTCGGCGCAGCGATTCTTTTAGACAACGGAAAGATTGTCCTAGGCTCAAATCAAGAAAACGCAGCGTATCCTTCTGGCCTTTGTGCTGAACGCGTTGCAATTTTTCAAGCAGGAACTATATATCCTGAAGCTAAAATTTTAAAAATGGTAATAACTGCTGCTTCAGATACGAATAAAACAACAACACCTATACCACCTTGTGGTTCTTGCAGACAATCAATAGCAGAATATGAAATAAAACAGGAGACCCCCATTGAAATCTACTTTATGGGAGAAACTGGGACTATTTACAAATCAGAATCCCTAAAAAACTTACTCCCTTTCCTGTTTGACAAAAGCTTCTTGTAAAAAAAAACCAAAAACTAGCTTATAAATTTTACTTCTTAGTTGGAATGTCTTATTTTTGCGGTTCGCAAATTTGTTGGAGGAAACCATTTTGCGTTATAGGTACCAATTGATAACACAATAACACTTTAGCAAAAGAATTAATTCAGATGAAAGAAGTTACAAAAGAAGTTTATTTAAAGTGGTATGAAGACATGCTGCTTTGGAGAAAGTTTGAGGACAAACTTGCAGCATTATACATACAACAAAAAGTTAGAGGATTTCTACACTTATATAATGGTCAAGAAGCCGTTCTGGCAGGTGCATTACACGCCATGGACTTGACAAAAGACAAAATGATTACCGCTTATAGAAATCACGTTCAACCAATAGGAATGGGTGTAGATCCAAGACGCGTAATGGCTGAACTAATGGGAAAAGTTACAGGAACATCCAAAGGAATGGGTGGTTCTATGCACATTTTCTCAAAAGAACACCGTTTTTATGGTGGTCACGGAATTGTAGGAGGACAAATTCCTGTAGGAGCAGGATTGGCTTTTGCAGATAAATATTTTGAAACAGGTGGTGTTACTATGACCTATTTTGGTGATGGTGCTGCTCGTCAAGGTTCTTTACACGAAGCTTTCAACATGGCTATGTTATGGAAACTTCCAGTAGTATTTATCGTTGAAAATAACGGTTATGCGATGGGAACTTCTGTAGAAAGAACTGCAAATCATACTGATATTTGGAAACTAGGTTTAGGATACGAAATGCCTTGCGGACCAGTTGATGGAATGAATCCTGTAAAAGTTGCTGAGGCAATGACAGAAGCGATTGACAGAGCACGTCGTGGTGACGGACCAACTTTCCTTGAAATGAAAACGTATCGTTACAGAGGACACTCCATGTCTGATGCACAATTATACCGTTCGAAAGAAGAAGTAGAAGAATACAAAAAAATAGATCCAATTACACAAGTTTTAGATGTAATTAAAGATCAAAAATATGCTACTGAAGAAGAAATCGAAGTAATTGACCAAAGAGTTAAAAGTTTAGTGGAAGAATGCGTAAAATTTGCGGAAGAATCTCCTTATCCTGAAATTCAACAATTATACGATGTAGTATACGATCAAGAAAACTATCCATTTTTACCTCATAAACTATAAATCAATTATGGCAACAATAATAACAATGCCTCGTTTGAGCGATACGATGACGGAAGGAACGGTAGCGGCTTGGCTAAAAAAAGTAGGCGACAAAATCGTTGAAGGTGATATCCTTGCAGAAATTGAAACCGATAAAGCAACAATGGAATTTGAGTCTTTCAACGAAGGAACTCTATTATATATTGGTATCCCAGAAGGAGAAACTGCACCGGTAGATTCTCTATTAGCAATAATAGGAAATGAAGGTGAAGATGTTTCAGCTTTAATAGCTGGAAAAGCAGCTCCTGCAACTGAAGAAGCTAAACCTGCTGTTACCGAAACAGCAGCTGCACCCGAAGTTAAAAAAGAAGAAACAACTGCAGCACCTGCAACTACAGCTTCTTTACCAGAAGGAGTAATCGTCGTTACTATGCCTCGATTGAGCGATACCATGACCGAAGGCACCGTTGCTACTTGGTTGAAAAAAGTAGGTGATAAAATTACCGAAGGTGATATTCTTGCTGAAATCGAAACCGATAAAGCAACAATGGAATTTGAATCTTTCAACGAAGGAACTCTATTATACATAGGAATTGAAGAAGGAAATACTGCACCTGTTGACAGTCTTTTAGCCATCATTGGACCTGAAGGAACTGACATTAGCGGTATTGCTGAAAATTATAAAACTGGAGGAGCTCCACAAACTCCTGTTGCAACTGAAGAAGCAAAATCAGCACCAGCTGAAAAAGCAGCAGAACCAATTGTACAAGAAGCATCAACTGACGGACAACGAATTTTAGCATCACCATTAGCAAAGAAAATTGCAAGTGACAAAGGGATTCAATTGACTCAAGTGAAAGGTTCAGGGGAAAACGGACGTATCGTAAAAAGCGATATTGAAAACTTCACCCCTAAAACTGCTGCTGCACCGGCTACTGCAACTTCTGCACCAGCCAAAACAGAAACTGTTGCTGCATCAAAACCATTTGTTCCAGCAGGAGAAGTTTTTACAGAAGAAATCAAAAATTCGCAAATGCGAAAAATCATTGCTAAACGTTTAGCAGAGTCTTTATTTACAGCTCCACATTACAACTTAGTAATAGAGGTAACTATGGATGAAGCAATGAAATCAAGAGTTATCATTAACAGCGTTCCTGATACAAAAGTATCATTTAACGATATGGTGATAAAAGCTTGTGCATTAGCATTGAAAAAACATCCAAAAATAAATTCACAATGGAAAGAAGATGTTATCATCATCAACCATCACGTGAATATTGGAGTTGCCGTAGCTGTTGAAGACGGATTAGTGGTTCCTGTATTACGATTTACAGATGCTATGAGTTTATCTCAAATTGGTGGAAACGTAAGAGATCTTGCAGGAAGAGCTAAAAACAAAAAATTATTACCTACAGAAATGGAAGGAAGTACTTTTACAGTTTCTAATCTTGGAATGTTTGGTATTACCGAATTCAACTCAATCATCAACCAACCGAACTCTGCAATCCTTTCAGTAGGAGCTATTGTAGAAAAACCAGTTGTAAAAAACGGACAGATTGTAGTAGGAAATACAATGATGTTATCTTTAGCTTGCGATCACAGAACAATTGATGGCGCAACTGGAGCACAATTTTTACAGACATTGAAACAATTTATAGAAAATCCAGTTACGATGCTCGCATAATAACCTGGTTCTTAAATACAAATCCCGTCTTGTTTTAGAACTTGACGGGATTTTTTCATTTATTCTTTGCTTCTATCCAAAGCGACATGTATTTTGTGCTTTTTAAAGTATGATGTTGCAACATCGCTCCCATAAAGTTAGTCAAACGATGTTTTTGTAAATCAGTTTGTAGCATCCCAACTTTTTTTGCAAAATCATCCTCGAATAATTCCTTCAAATACCGTTGATTGATAATTGCGATTCCGTTTTGTTGGGCTTTAAGCCAAATATATTTGTCTTGATACAATAGTACTGCCTTATCTGTAAAATCAGTTATATCATCGGTAACAAAACCATTCCAAGGTAAATCACCGTGCATTGATTCACCACCAATATTTGTCGTAACACTTGCTGTTCCGCACTGCATCGCTTCCAATAATTTCCCCTTTATACCTGCGCCAAAACGCAAAGGCGCTAAGACAACTCGTGCATTACATACTACTTCTTGTGCATCATTCGCACGACCCATTATTAAAAACCTATCTTTAACATTATGCAATTGCAATATTTTTTGCGAAGGATATGCTCCATAGATATGTAAAACTGCCTCTGGTAATTGTTTTCTAATTAAAGGCCAAATTGTTTCTTTAAGATACTGAACTGCATTCCAATTAGGTTCATGAAGAAAATTTCCGATAAAAATAAAGTTTTCTCGTTCTTCAAATGAAGGTAATTTTTGAACCCCAGCACTATTGATTGATTCCAATAAAAAAGGCAAATAATAGAACAACGCTTTATCGATTTTAAATACAGATTCCAATAATTCCATTTCGAATTCTGAAATCATTAGAGAAAGATCACATCTCAAAATACTGGCGATCTCACGTTTTGCAACGTCTTCAAGAAACAAATCAGTTGCATTAAACAGACGTTTTTCCTTAAATGCTTTTTGTCGTGCTAAACGTAAACAGTGTAAATCCTCTGTATCTAAAAGTCGTAATGCATCAGGACAATTTTCGGCAACACGCCATCCAAATTGTTCTTCCATCATAAATCGATCAAACAAAACAATCGTAGGATTCAGTTCTTTTATAAAAAGATCAAAACTATAATTATTTAGCTCAATTGTTTTTTTATCAACTCCGAAGCTTTCTAAATCGACCATGAAATCACTGTCTTGAGCTGGACTAGCAAACGTAATGCTAAAACCTTGCTCTTTAAAAAGCGAAATCAATTGCATCATCCTTCCTCCTGCTGCTGACGAATTGGGCTCTGGCCAAACAAAACCAATAATTAAAAGTTTTTGCACGTGATTCATATTTACATAAAGTTATACCTGCAAAATAATGCTATTTTGATGGTAATCCCATCATTCCGAAGAAAAATCAGTAAGAAAACACTAATTTTGCTCTAAATAAATTCCAAGAAAATGTTAGGATTAAAATTAGTCACAGACCCACGTTGGGTAAATATAGTCGAATCAAATATTGAAGAAATTTTGACTGACCACGCTTGGTGCGAACAAAAAGCAGCATCAAACGCAATCAGTATAATTACTTACAATTCTGAATTAGAGGAATTAGTCACCGAAATGTTGATCATCGCTAAAGAGGAATTAGATCATTTACAATTGGTTCATAATTTAATAAAAAGAAAAGGCCTAACTTTAGGTAGAGAAAGAAAAGACCATTATGTAAATGAACTTTTCAAATTTATGAAAAAAGATGGCAGCCGAAAAGATGCGCTCTGTGATCGATTGTTATTTTCTGCCATGATTGAAGCCCGGAGTTGCGAACGCTTTAAGGTTTTATCCGAAAACATAAAAGATCCTGAATTGGCTACTTTTTACAGAGACCTCATGATTTCAGAAGCTGGACATTACACTACCTTCCTGGGCTTTGCACGAAAATATGCTGATAATATTGATGTGGACAAACGTTGGGCTGCGTGGATTGAATTTGAAACATCCATCATTACCAATTATGGTAAAAACGAAACTATTCATGGTTAATGAACTATGAAAATTTAGACACTATCCCATAAAGTGTGTAAGTTGAAAAGTTAAGGCTTCGATTTTATAATCGGAGCCTTTTTTCAAATATAAGGGTAAATTGGTTTAAAACAATTCCCCAATTTTTGATAGGCATTGACCATTTTTTGGTTGATTCTCTCAGGGCCAAAAATACTGATTTTAGCACAGCATCATCAGTTGGAAATGACATTTTATTTTTAGTGTATTTTCGGATTTTACCATTAAGATTTTCAATTAAATTTGTGGTGTAAATAATTTTTCTGATTTCAATCGGGAAGTCAAAAAACACAGTCAACTCATCCCAGTTATCTCTCCAGGATTTGATAGCATATGAGTATTTAACATCCCATTTATCTGCAAAATCATTTAAAGCTAGTTCTGCAGCTTGTTTGTTTGGCGCATTATAGATATGTTTCATATCGGCAGTAAATTGTTTTCTGTCCTTCCAAACAACGTATTTACATGCGTTTCTAATTTGATGCACTACACAGATTTGTGTCTGAGATTCAGGAAAGACACTTCTGATTGTTTGAGTAAAACCGTTCAAATTATCAGTAGCCGTAATAAGTATA